>DATHSX010000280.1:0-5969 GCA_035463935.1 Acidimicrobiia bacterium
GAGCCCTCCAGGGCCGCCCAGGCCGTGGCCACGTTGAAAGGAAACGGGGTGGCTCGGGCATGGTGATTGGCCACGTACTCGAGACTGAAGTCGTTGAACAACAAACCGGCCTGGAGGGCGGCCATCGCCAGCACGGCTCCCGCCACGAGCACTGCCACCGGGCGGGTCAGTTCGCCGGACCCCCCTCCGCTCCGGGTTGCTCTGGTCGCCGCCAGCACCAGCCAGACCGAGCCAGTCAGGCCGGTGAGGACGCCGACGGCTCCGAGCAGGGCGAGCATCAGGAGGCAGCGGTGGAGGGTGGCCGGTAGTTCTCGTCGTGACGAATCAATGCCAGGTCGGCGGCGAACTGGTCACCCGACCAGGTTCCCTCCACCACCACACCCACGTCTTCGGCAAATAGCGGTGGGACGGTCCCCTCCAGGCGAACCCGGACTGTGGTGGCGCCATCGGTCACGTCGAACAATTTGACGATGCCCTGGTCGTCGAGGGATCCCATCACGACCAACCCGCCCAGACGGAATCGCTCGCCGGCCCCAAACTCGGCCCGCCGCGATACCGCCTCCGAAGGCGTCAGGTAGTAGGTGAGGCTGTTACCGAGGTTGGTAGCGATCAGAGCTATCACGATCGCCGCCACCGCTGCCAGCGCCGGCCAGATGAACTTCCGGTAGGGCACGGTCAGCCCCGTTGTTGGTCGATACGTTTGACCAGCCGGCGGTAGCGGATATGCAGGCGCCCGGCGTACCAGGCGACCAATCCGAAGCTGACGACGAAGGCCAGGTTGACGACCGCGGCCTCACCCATCGACTGCCCCGGTCAGGTTCGGAGGGAGCACGGCGCCTCCCGCGGCCGCCGCCATCTCCCGGGCGGCAGCGGCGTCCTCGAGACGGGCGACCAGCATCCTGGCGGACAGCAGGGCCAAGTAGAGGAGCGTGAAGGCGGCCAGGTTCACGAGGAGGGCTCGGACCATGGTGGGGTGCATCGTCGATCCGTCGGGCCGGAAAGACTGGGTCTGATGCAAGGTTCTGAACAGGTTCACCGAGAAATAGACGAGCGGCACCTGGATGACGGCAACGATCCCCAGGATCGACGCCCGCGCAGCCCTAACCTCCGGGTCGATGGTCGTCCGGCGTAGGGCGAGATAGGCGAGGTAGACAAGTAACAGGACTGCGGTCGATGCCATGCGGGCGTCGCCCCAATCGAAAAACACGCCCCATACCGGGCGGCCCCAGATCATGCCGGTGACCAGGCCGATGATCGTGAACAGCACCCCGATCTCGGCCGAGCCGCCGGCCAGACGGTCCCATGAGCGATTCCTGGTGATCCGCCAGCCGATCGAGCCCGCCGCAGTGACCGCAAAAGCGAGGAAGGCGAGCCACATCGAAGGCACGTGGATATTGACGATGCGGGCGTAGGTTCGCTGGAGCGCCTCGGGCGGGGTGGTGTACGCCAAGGCGACTCCGACCACCGCGGCTAGCCCGGCCACGACCATGAGCAGGCGCAGCCTGGTCATATGGCGGCCTCCTCCAGCGCCCGGGCGGTCAGGAGTCCGACGACGGCCAGGATCAGATCGGCCAGAACCAGCATCAGCAACCAGGGGAGGATAACCCCGGTGCGGGTTACCGAAGCTGTGCTCTGGGCGGCGCCGATGAGTAGCGGCATGGCCAGGGGTGCAACGAGCAACGGGGCCAGGGCGGCCCGGGCTCCGATGCCCAGCGTCAGGTCGGCCGCCATCGTCGATAACTGAGCGAGCCCAGCCGCAAACAGCAGCACCACCAGCGCGAAGCGCCCGAATCCAGGCGAACTCACCGGTGAGTAGAGGAGCAGGCTCAGGAGGCCGACCCCCACCATGAAGACTGTCATCAGCAGGGCGTTGGCGAGTACCCGGCCCACGAAGCGAGCCGCCGGATCCACTCCGAGCAGGATCATGACCTCCCGCACGGGCGTCCGCTCACTGGCGGAGTGCCGCCAGGCGATCTGCATTCCAAACAAGAGCACCATCGCCCAGTACAGGGGCCAGGCGATCCGGGAGATCAGTTGGAGGTCGGTGCCGATGGCCATCGGCACCACGATCAGCGCAGCCCCGGCGAACGGGACGATGATCGACCAGGTTTCGCCGGCGCGGCGTTCGAGGAGAAGTTCATGTCCGGCGATGGTCATCGCCTGGCGCCAGAACATCATGAGACCCGGAAGCTCATTCCGATGGCTCCAGGCGGCCAGCGTCCAACCAGAGCCGGCGCGCGGCCAAATGGCCGACCCCGGTCAGGTCGTGGGAGACCAGCACCGCCGCCCCCGCGGCGTTGCGGACCCGTCTTACCAGTTCGGCCACGATCGGTGCGGCGGAAGCATCGAGACCGGCATGGGGTTCGTCGAGAAGCAGCAACTGCGGAGGATGGAGGAACAGCCGGGCCAGGTCGGCTCTACGGCGCATCCCGTGCGAGCATTGGTCGGCAGTGCGGTCGGCGGCTCCGGCCAGGCCGACCAGGTCCAGGGCCGCCCCGACCGACCCATCGCCCCGCCCGGTCAGCCGGGCCACGAGGCGGAGGTTCTCGGCCAGGGTGAGGGGGCCGGCCAAGGCGGGGAAGTGGCCGGCCAGGCCGATCCGGTCGCGTACCGCCAGGACGGCCCGGCTGCCGAGGGCCGCCCCCAGCACTCGACCACGGCCCGAACTGGGTGTGATCAGCGTGGCGATGAGGCGGAGGAGGGTGGTCTTGCCCACGCCGTTGGGCCCCAGGATGGCTAGGCAGTCACCTTCGGAGACCTCGAGGCTGACCCTGTCGATGATCGGCGTCAGGTCGATGGTGACCCCGACCTCTTCCAGCTGAACCAGGACGCTCACACGGGAAGTGTATGAGGGGCTCGGTTGACCCTTGCTGGTCGGGCACGTTCCCCCGCGGCTGCTGGCTACTGTCGACGTCGATGGAGCGGTACACCAAGATCGTGGCCACGCTTGGTCCGGCGGTGGCAACCGCCGACAAGGTGCGCGCCCTGGTCCTGGCGGGGATCGATGTGGCCCGCCTCAACTTCTCGCATGGGGATCACGCCTTCCATCGTCAGCTCTTCGATTGGGTGCGTCTGGCGGCCGCCGATACGGGTCGCAACATCGCCGTTCTACAGGACATCCAGGGCCCCAAGCTCCGGGTCGGCTCGTTCCCGGGGGGCATGGTGGAGCTCCCAGCCGACGCGGTGGTGCAACTCCGTCCCGGGAGGGATCTGGCCACCGAGCCGGACATCATCTATCTCGACTACCCGTATCTCCTGGAGGACGTCGAGCCCGGAGAAGAGGTCTTGTTGACCGACGGGCTGATCCGGCTGGTCGTGACCGCCCGCGAGGCGGATCACCTCCAGGCCCGGGTCGACATAGGAGGGGTCCTGCACGACGGCAGGGGGGTGGCCTTTCCCCGTACCAACCTCCGGGTGCCCGCCGTCACCAAGAAGGATGAAGTCGATTTGGCGTTTGGGCGCGAACTGGGGGTCGATTGGGTGGCCGCCTCCTTCGTTCGCACCGGGGCAGACGTTCGCACGGTGCGGGATCTGGCCGGCGGGGTCCCGGTGGTCGCCAAGGTGGAGTTGGCCGCCGCTTACGCCAATCTGGACGACATCATTCGCGAGGCCGCAGGCGTGATGGTGGCCCGGGGGGATCTGGGCGTCCAGCTCCCCCTCGAGCGGATTCCATTGATCCAGGCCGACATCCTGCGGCGGACCAACGAGGCCGGGCTCGTTTCGATCACAGCCACC
Organism: Acidimicrobiia bacterium; assembly: GCA_035463935.1. Classification (GTDB taxonomy): domain Bacteria; phylum Actinomycetota; class Acidimicrobiia; order Spongiisociales; family ZC4RG35; genus DATEEG01. The sequence continues at coordinate 3,736 of DATHSX010000280.1, forward strand.
GAGATGCTCGAATCGATGACTCATTCGCCTCGACCTACCCGAGCCGAAGTGACCGATGTCGCCACTGCCGTGCTGGCCGGCACCGACGCGGTGATGCTGTCGGCCGAGACCGCGATCGGGCTGCATCCCGTGGAAGCCGTGGCGGCCATGGCCCGGATATGCGCCACGGTTGAATCGGAGACGTCCCTCCACACCGTCCAGCACACCTTCCTGACCAACGAGAGCGCCGTCGCCTCGGCCGTGGCCCAGGCCGCGGTGGACGCCGCCGCCAACCTCGGCATCGAGACCATCGTGGCCTTCACCGAGTCCGGTTCCACTGCTCGGCTCCTCTCGAAGTACCGCCCGGCCGCCCGCATCGTCGCCTTCACGCCGGTCGAATCCACCAGGCGGCGGATGGCGCTCTATCGGGGAGTGACGGCTTATCCGTTCGAGCGGCGGGAGTACACCGATCACATGATTGCGGCTGCCGAGAAGATCCTCGAGAAGGAGAAGGTCTGCCAGCGGGGTGAGGCGGTGGTGATGGTGGCCGGCATCCCCCCCAACCAGCAGGCCACCACCAACCTGATCAAGGTGCATGTCATAGGTGATAGGGCCCGGGGCGTGCAATCGCAGCGGACGGTCCGCAGCACGCCCGAAGGCTCGGGGCGCCCGCTGAGGGGCGGCTAGCATCGCCCGCCTGTGGGCCAGACCATTGAGATTGATGCGGTGGTAGAGGTCGACGGCGTGCTGGTCGTGTCCACCGACCGCTCGCTCACCGGCCAGGACGGTGAGACCTACAGCCCCGGCTTGTCGATCTCCCCCGACTCCACCTTTCCGGCCCGGCTGGCAGATCGGCTCCTGGCCGCCGATGCTGACATCGATCATGTCTACGTGATGTCCAATGTCATCTCGATTCGCCGGAGGGGCGGGTGGGACCCGGAAGCCCGCGCGGCTGCCGAAGCGACCATCGCCTCGTTTTTCCGGTTCTACCCGGAGGCCTGACTCCCTGTCGTGTCTGGCGCGGCGGGGTGGGCGGGCCGCTAAGGGGCGACGCCCGTAGTAGTGGTGGTCGTTTCCTCCCCCAACGTGGTGGTCGTGGTGGTGGGACAGGACACTCCCGAACCCTCGATCTGGCAGGGATGGATGCGGATCACCTGCTGGCGGGGTGAATAGACCACCGTCCATTCGTCGATACTCACCGCGCTCCCTTGCGTGATCGTCCGGGTGACCTTCACCGTGTAGCCCCGGGCCGGGGCTTGGTCTTCCTCCTGGGCGGGAGGCACCAGGGTCTCGTCAGCCACGTAGCGCGGGGGAGGAGGCTCCCGGAACCCGTACGGATCGGAGACGTCAGCTTTCACCACTCTGGCCTGAGGACCGCCCTCTGCCACCGCGGCCACACGGAGACGGCCGTCGCTCTGCTCGCCCGAGAGGATCCGTCCATCGTTGTTCCCGTAGAAGGCCACGGTGATCGAGGGGTTCGAATAGGAAGTCCTGATCAGGATGGCGTGGTCGCTGTTGTTGCGGAACTCGAGATCGGGTAGCGGCCAGGAGATGGTTGCCTCGATACCCAGCGGGTATCGCGAGAAGTAGAAGCTGTGCGGTTTGTGACGCACGTCCTGGTACCCGCCCCAAAAGACCGCGTTGTAGAACGTAGTGGCGAACTGGCTGACCCCGCCTCCGACCGTGTCGGTGATCTCGCCTCCGATGATGGTTCCGTCCTCGAGGTAACCGTCCTCGACGGTTCGCTGGCCCACGGCCTGGTTGAGCGAGAAGAGCTCCCCGGGCTTGACGATGATCCCATTGACTTTGTCGGCGATCAGGTGAATGTTTGTCACCCGGTTCTGACAGCAAGGGTGGTAGGTGGTGAACTGGCTCACCTTGTGGCGGATGCCCAGGGTTTCCAACTCCTCGGTGGTCACCTCTGGCTCGGCCGCGTCATCGATCGGGAGGCGGCCGGCTCGAGCGGCCGAGGAGGCGGCCAGCAACAGGTTCTGGGCGGTCGAAGACGAGTTGATGACGGTGCCGTTACGCCCGGGGATGATGTTGACCAGATCACCCTCCACCTCCAGCCGGGCGTCGACCGGGGGGTCTTCAAGCTGCTCGCGCAAGGGCTCCAGGATTTCGCCGATGACGAGGGGGTCGATCGAGAACACGACGCCATCGTTCGTCGTTCGGGGACGGAGGCCACGGGCCAGTTGCTCGATCGTGAAGGTGACCTGCCGTTCGCGTTCGGCATTCACCAGAGTGACCGGTCC
>DATHSX010000281.1:0-6153 GCA_035463935.1 Acidimicrobiia bacterium
GCACCGGAACCATGATCCTCGGGCCCGTCCGAATCGTTGCCGTCTCCTCGGTTGATGATCTTGCCTCCCGATTGTGCGGTCGCGGAAATCTACTTTCCCCAGTTCAGGTAATACCCGGCGATGCGGTCGGTCAACGGCCGGCCCAGCACCGTGTTGGCCGCCTCCAGACCCGACATAACGGCCGCCTCCATGCAGCCGGCATTCAGTCCGGAGTCGATCCAGTCGCCCGCCAGCACCATGTTCCGATATCCGCTCTGATCGGTCCGCAACCGATGCTGGTCGCTTCCGGGAAGTGACAGCACATACCGGTCCGAGGGATCGATGTTGGCCCTCCAGAACTGCGAGTCGAAGCGGTCCTCGCCGACCCGGTCCGAGGCCCCCGCCAGCAGTTCCCAACGGAATCCGGAATGCTCGTCCACCGCCCCCGGCCAGAAGTGTCCCACCCGGTCGCGGAGAAACGTCACGGCGTTCTCCCGCACTCGTTCATTCTCACGCTTGGGGTACTCGGGGTCGTCACGTTCGGCAAGGCCAGCCGTGGGGAGAGTGCTGCAGAAGTAGGCCAGGGTCTGTGGTTGGTCGCCGGCCGGCCACTGCTCCACCGCCAGCAGGTGCTCCATCGCCGACCAGGTCTCGAACGGTTTGCCGAAACCGGTCATGGTCACCCCGGGCCGGCTCCATCCCAGTTCGCCCAGATCGGCGGTCAACCAGAGCTGGAAAACCTGGGTGGCGACCGTACCGACATGATCCACCATCGACCGCCAGCGGGGGTTGGCCTCGATCAGATCGGAGCACACATAAGGGACCATTCCGATGGGGATCGCGAAAACGATCCGGTCAAAGTCGCGGCCCTGTTCGAGCACGATCGCCTGACCGTCGCCGCCTGCCGACCAGATGGAGCCGGCGTCGGGCAGCGCATCAGTCGGGCCGTTGAGCTCCGGCGCCGCCGGGAAGCAAGGAAGCCCCCCGACCTCGATCAGCGGCTGATAGTCGGGAGAGCCGGGCGGCGCGGAGTATAGGCGGGTCATCTCCACCCGGGCGATGGCAGAGCCATCGGCGGAGAGCCGGAGGGCATCGACTTGTGACCAGAACCGAAAGCCGACCCCGCGCGCCGACAAGGCCTCGTAGAGGGGGGCGAACACGACGTCGCCCATCCCGGCCTGCAGCTTCCAAAAGATCGATCCCTTGTATTCGAAGAAGAGCTTGCCGGACAGGAACACCCCCAAACCGGCGGCAAACCGGGGCCGCTCGGGATCGCCGTCCTGGAAGCCAAACACCAGGTCATAGACGCCGCGCACCAGCGCCGAATCAAGGGTTTCCTCGGACGCCCCATGGCGGGTGATCCAGCCGCGGTACTCCTCGTCGTTGATGGCCGCAAACCCTCTGGGATCGGTGAGCAGTCCGTCGACCAGGATGCCCCGCACGGTGGTGACGATGAGATCGGCCAGCGACCAGAGGCGGCGGGCCGCATCATCCCGCACCACCAGCCTTCGCAGCCACTCGTGGAGAGCGTCGAGGGTTGCGCCGAATCGCTCCAGGCCAGGAAGCCCGGAAGCCAGGGGCGTTGGCCCCGACCGGAGGACGCTGACCACCTGGATCGCGGCGGCCAGCGCCGACGCCACCAGCAGCCGTCCGCTCCGGGCGACTTCGGCCTGGGCTCCCCGCCCGGGCGGGACGGGGCTGGAGCTGAGCGTCACCCGTCCCGGAGCAACCGTGCCGGCCTCGAGGGAGCCGTAGAAGTCGGTTAGGAGCACCAGGGCCCGCCGCACGAACTCGGATACCCCCATCGGTCCGGTTGCCGCGTCGTCCTGGCCCGGCACCAGGTCGTTGGCCGAGAAGGTGGCCACCCAGTGATCCCAATGGCCCGCCCCAAGGTCCTCGAGTCCGATGTCGTTGACGGGCTTGAAGGCATCGGTCCACGTCCTGATCGGAGCTTGCGGCCGGTGAGTAGGACGATCGAGCTCCTCGTAGACCTCCCGGATCAAACGGAAGGCGTTCTCGTAGTAGCCGAGCCAGATGTGGAGGCCGTGTTCTTCTATCCGTCCATGGGCCCCGCGGCTGCTCGCTCCCTTTCCGCCCAGGCGCCACCCCCGTTCGTAGACCGTGATCGACTCGAACCGGTCCCTCCAACCGGGCTCGCTCAGTCGCCAGGCGGCGGCCAGGCCGCCGGCTCCTCCCCCGAGGATCGCCACCCGCTCCTTGGATTCGGCCTCCATCGGATCTAGGCGCCCCCGGTCAGAAGGCTCACCGCCTGCTGTGCCTCGGGATAGTCGACCGATGACTCCAACACCGTCTCGGCCCGGGCCAGTGTCTCGGATGCGAACTCCGGCCGGGAACCAGGATCAAGCAAGCGATGCATGTCGATCGCGGCCCGCGTCTGGAAGACGAAGGCGTGCTGATCACGGGCGAGCTCGAAGGCCGCCAGCAGGTCGGCTTTTACCTCCCCGGGGTCAGATTGAGGGAGGGCGGCTCGGGTGGCTGCCCGCTTCCGGTACGTCTCGGCCAGGTAGTGGCGCTCATCGGTTCGCTCGCTCAAACGCACCGCCTCGTCGAAGAGGGCCAGAGCAGAATCGAGGTCCCCGAGGACGGCGGTCAATTCTGCCTGGGCGGTTGCGAAGTAGGGCTGGAATGACGACACCCCGAGTTGATCGAGAGTCTGACGGGCCGCGGCTATCGCCGCCACCGCCTCGGTGGTCGGTTCCAGGTGGGCGGCGGCAATGAGGGCATGGATCGCGCCGAGGCCCTCCCACATGGCGAAACCATGCTCGACGCCGATGCTCGTGACCGCCCGGCACTCGGCCACGGCCCGCGCCCAGTCGCCCTCTAGCTGACACATATAGCCGAGATAGGCCCGGCCGTATGCCTCGCTGAATGGCCCGGCCGGGAACCCAAGTTGGCCGCTCAGCTCCAGTGCCCGATCAGCCGCCTGCGCGGCCGCCGTTCGCTCGCCCTGGACCCAGAGCACAGGGACCAGTTGCGCGTAGGCCGCCACCAGGGGGCTGTTGGGAAGCGTCCACAACGGTGAGGTGAAGCCAGGGGGTCGGGCCAGAAACATGTCGATCGCCCGTTCGAATTGGCGCCGGGCGGCGTCGTATTCGCCCAGCCCATACCGGTGCAGAGCGTCGGAGACCGTGACCTCGGGCCCGTAGAGCATCAATTCATCCGGGGTGGCGACCGTCAGCTGTCTGTTGAGCAGGTCGATGATCGCTCCGGCCTTGGTGCGCAGGCCGCGGACGGTGGCGTAGGCCATGATCGCCAGTTGCACCCCGACGCTTTCGGGACGCTCCCGCAGTGACTCGGCGAGCTCGAGGGCGCTCTCGAACTCCGCTCCGGCCGCTTCGGACCCGTAGCCACCGGTGGCAACCAGGCTGGCGGCTTTCAACATCCGCACGGTGAGCTCGGAGAGGGCGCGGGCTTCGCCCGGGGGCCAGCCAAGGATCAAGTCGAGAGCCCGATCCAGTTTGCTGAGGGCCTCGGCATAGGCTCCCGCCGATTGGGCGGTCTGGGCGGCGCCGACGTAGAACCCGACTGCCTCCTCCCCGCGTCCGGCCTGATCGAGATGGAGGGCGATCACTCCCTGGTCGGGGGGGTCGGGTCGACCGAGACGTTTGATCAGGGCATTGGCCACGTCCGAGTGCATGACGCGCGCCGCCTCGGCGAGTTGCGACTCGTATGCGGCATCTCTGATCAGAGAATGGCGGAAGGCATAACGACGCTCGTTCCCGACCCCCTGTGTCCCCAGCAGCCCGTGGGTCGTTAGAGAATCCAGGTCCTGGCGAAGTTGCTCCTCTTCCATGCGGGCGACGTCTTTGAGCAGATCGATGTCGACCTGGCTGCCGATCACGGCAGCGGCCTGTGCCACCTTGAGGTCGGGGCCGGCGCTTTCCAGCCGGGCCACCAGCATGTCGCGCAACGTGGCCGGGACCATCGGGGGGGTCGCGCCGGGCGGGGTATCGACGAACGTTCTCGACAACTCCTCGACGAACAATGGCACCCCATCGCTCCGATCGGCGATTTCCTTCATCACTCGCTCCGCCAGCCCGCCGGCCCCGATGGATCGGATCATGCGATAACGGTCGGAGATGGGAAGCGGCTGGAGCTCGATGTTGGTGACGTTGGGCGTGCTTTCCCGAGCCGGGAACTCGGGCCGGGCGGTGAGGACCAGGAGCAGGCCCGGCGGGGGGTCCACCACCGTCCGGTCGATCAGTTCCAGCGTCGACGGTTCCGCCCAATGGAGATCCTCGATCAGGACGACCCGCGCCGCGCCGGCGGCGAGACCGCTCCACCAGGAGCGAAATGCCTCGATGGTGTTCTCCCGGAGTTTCAGGGCATCTATGCGGGGGGAGGGATAGGGACCCTCCGGGTCCAATTCGATCGAGAGAACCGGCGCGAGATAAGGGATGGTCATCGACCGTTCCAGCCCTGCCTCATCCATCTCGAGTTCGAGGGAGTGGAGGCGCTGGCGGTCATCCGTCTCGGGCGTGAATCCCAGTCGGCGGCTCAACATGCGCGCCAGCGGATGGAACGCCGCCGAGGTGTAATAGGGCGAACAGCTGCCCTGGAGCGGGCTGCCTCCGGTTCGGGCCGAGAGGTCCCTCACGTAGCGCGCCAGCCGTGACTTACCGATCCCGGCCTCACCCCTGATCAACACGGTCCGGCCGTCCCCCCCCAGGGTGGCTTCCCACAGCCCCTGGAGCTGGCGCAGTTCGGCTTGCCGGCCGACCATCGGGGTAAGGGTGGCCCCCTGGGCGTCGAGGCGACTTTCTGCCTCGGTGGCCCGCAGCACCTCGAGAACCTCCACCGGCTTGGTCATTCCCCGCAACTCGACCTTGCCCCTCGATTCGAGTTCGAAGTAGCCGGAGACCAGATCCGCCGTATCCCGGCTGATCAAGGTCGAATTGGGGGCGGCCTTGCCCTGGATGCGGGACGCCTGAGCAGGGGTGGAGCCGGCGATCTCGGTGATGCCGCGCATCTTGCCGACCACCACCTCTCCCGTGTGGATCCCGACTCGGACCGAAAGCTCTATGCCGTACTTGTCGTTGAGCATCGGGTTGAGTCGACGCACCGCCTCGACGATCCCCAAACCCGTGTACACCGCCCTCCGGGCGTCGTCTTCATGCGCCAGAGGAAGACCGAAAAGGACGATCAGCCCGTCGCCGAGCGACTTGTAGATGTAGCCGTCGAAGCGGCTGACGACCTGATTGCACGCGTCCTGGTAATTGACGACGACGTCCCAGAACTGTTCGCCATCGAGCTTCTCGGCAATACGACTGGAATCGACGAGATCACAGAACAAAACGGTCGGATGACGCTGGAAGATGCCGGCTGGAGCCACGGGTGAATGCTATGCCTGCCGGAGGACGGGTGCCCCCAAGGGCAGAATTCGCTACCAGTCGACGTAGATGTTGTAGCTGATACTGGCGGTTGCGGCTGCCGAGCCAACCGTCACCGTGCCCTCGTATAGTCCCCGGGGGGCGCCGCCGGCCTCGATCTGGAGCTCCAGTTGCGACGGATCGCCTGCGCTCCGCCTCACCGCTATCTGGGCGGCCACGATCGTCGGGTTGATGTCGCCGCGGCGGCGGAGATCGAGTGGATGGTACGGACCGGAGGGCGGCACCGGCCCGATCGTCCGGGTGAGCGGGTTGGAGGCCGGGGGCAGTTCCACCGGCGGCTTGGTGGCTGCAGTCTCCGCGGCCAAGCTCTCGAGCATCGACCACATCGCAAGGAAGAGACGGGCCCCATCGCGGATGGTCCGCTTCCAGAATCGGCCGAGTTCTTGCAGAGGATCGACGGCCTCATTGGGGTCAGCGGCTCTGGACCCGAGATCGGCGGCGTGGCGAGCGTGCCCCAGGAGTGAGTCATTTATGACTGACACCACCAGTCGGGTCGAGTCGGCAGCCCTGGCCGCGAACTCTTCCTGCTCGCTCATCGGGCTTCGGGCTCTTGATCCTGGGCAACGCCGACGAGGAAATCGCGCACCGTCACAAATGTCTTGGCCACGTCCTTGGTCACTCCAGCCCAGAAGACAGCCGTGTCCCGAAGCACGAACTTGGGCTCGTAATCGCCGCTCGTGATCTCTTTCCAGACCCCCAGCGCCTGATCGCTGGTTCGCTGCAGCGAGGAGGCGGCCAGGGTGAGAAGGTCGTCGACCAGCGG
>DATHSX010000282.1:0-1875 GCA_035463935.1 Acidimicrobiia bacterium
AACCGCGTCTACGTCGGGACGTCCTCCCTTGAGGAGTCGTTCGCTCTCATCCCCGGGTACGACTGTTGCTCGTTCAGAGGCCAGATGGCGGCGCTCGACTTGAACACTGGCGCCATCGTCTGGCAGACCAGTACGGCGCCGCCCGGCTTCCCCGGAAACGCGGTATGGGGAAGCTCTCCGGCGATCGACACGAAGCGGGGACAGCTGTATATCGCCACCGGGAACAACTATGACGCGCCGCCAGAGGCCCTCGAATGCATCGCCGCTGCAGGGAACGACCCGGAGGCGCAGCAGGCGTGTCTGCCGGCGGACAACCACTTCGACTCCATCCTGGCGCTCGACCTGAAGACAGGTGCCATCCGGTGGGTGACGCGAGCACTGGGCTTCGACGCCTGGACGGTCGACTGCATCCCCTTCCTCGGCGAGGGCACCAACTGCCCCGAGCCAGCCGGACCCGACTTCGACTTCGGCCAAGCGCCGGCCCTATTCACCGTCCGAGATGGCAACCAGAACCGTGATGTCGTCGGGGTGGGCCAGAAGAGCGGCCAATACTGGGCGCTCGACCCCGACACAGGGGCGGTCCAATGGGTTACCCAAGCTGGTCCGGGCGGGACGGCCGGCGGCCTGCAGTGGGGCTCGGCCGTCGATAACAAGCGGGTCTACACCGGCGACGCCAACAGCAACGCGGTTCCGTGGACCCTGCCCGATGGCACGAGCACGACCGACGGTGTGTGGAGCGGTATCGACGCCGTCACTGGTGAGCTGCTGTGGCAGACGGTGCCGACGTTCGGTGGGACGCCCTTTGGTGGAGGCCCCTCCGGCCCGGTGACCACGGCAAACGGCGTCGTCTTCGGCTGCGCTCTTGACCCGCAGGGCCACATGTACGCCCTGAATGGGGCCACCGGAGCCATCCTGTGGACCTTCCCCAGTGGCGGCTCTTGCCTGTCGGGCGCCGCCATCTCCGAGGGCCGGCTGTTCTGGGGGTCGGGCTACAGCCTCTTCGGCACGCCGAACAACAAGGTCTACTCCTTCGGCTTGCCCGGCTAGCGGCGCCACGAGGCCGCTTCGGCCGGCTGGGCTACGGCTCAGCCGGCCACAGCGGTCGGTGTCATGAACAGTGTGGACATACTGGCGTCGGATTCAGGGCAGCCGCGCTGAGTTGCAGGCCGAAAGGGCGGGGAACGCACCAGCACAACTACCGAAGAGCCCGGCAGCTTCTTCAACCCGATCGTCGCCACCCTCGTTGCCGGTGCTGGGCGGCTGCTGCTCGGGCTGATCATGCTGGTCATGCGGCAGACCCACCGTTTCTGACCGCCGCGTCGGGCCGAACACACGCTTGGGTAGGCCATTCGCCTCTATGTCTTGATGTATTCATCAGCGACACTTCAAGTTGATGGCAATCGTCATGGGGGTGTTCAGCATGGGAGGTTGGACAGTACAGGCTAAAGCACACACCCAGATTCTCAGAGAGAAGGTGGATGACCTCCAGGCGTCAGAATCAGCCGGAAAACGCAAATTCGAGAACTGGCGCCAAGATCTAGATGACCGCAAGCAACTCCTCGAGAGATCGCATTCCTGGTGGGACAGCCTAAAGGGCGACAAGATTGAGGAGACGTGGAGTGAACTGCACCATATCGAGGTCGAGGTCGATCGCTACGAATCTACTCCAGACCTTCTGCACCTCGCTGAAGAGCACGTGCATGAGCATCTGCCACGAGCGCGGGCGATCCACATATCACGTGAGCTCAAGTCGCTGGTTGAGAAACCGCAAGAACAGCGCTCAAGGGCTATCGACGCGATCCGGGAGGCACACCAAGCAGCCGAAGACAGGCACGCTTCCGAGCGGAACTGGCAACGCGGCATCTTTGCAATTTC
>DATHSX010000283.1:0-2061 GCA_035463935.1 Acidimicrobiia bacterium
GTGTCGAAGAAGCCCTTGATCAGCCAGGTGTTCACCCCCATCGCCCCGCCCAGATAGACCAGGATCAGACCGGCCTGGGTCCCCAGTCCGATGGCCGGAAACACATCACCGATGTTGGCCATGATCAGGAATATGGCCACGAACGCCAGCGTCTGGGGGAACATCTGAATGAGCAGCACGCTCAGCAGACCGGTCCTCCGTCCCTTGAACCTCATCCGGGAGAAGGCGAAGGCCGCCAGGGCGGAGAGCAGCGTGTTCGCCAGCGCCGCGATCCCGGCGATCACGACGGTGTTGCGAAACCAGGAAAGGTAGGGGACGCTCCCCCCCAGCAGCTCCTGATAGTTCTCCAGGGACAGCCGCGTCGGCACCAAACGCTGCGAGACCAGGGTGCCGGTGGGGTTGAACGAAGCTGAAAGGATCCACAACACCGGAAACACGGCGAAGGCGAGCGCCAGCCAGGCGACCAGATGACGCCAGCCCCGGCCGCGCAGCCATCGCTGCATGCGGCTGGACCCGCCGACCACCATTCCGGCGCTGCCTTGGGCTTTCACCGTCGCTCCGACCGCCATCAGGTCACCTCCTCCAGGGCGCGGGTTCTGCGGAAGGACAGGCCGGAAATGGTCCCCACCAGCAAGAAGATGATGATGGCGATCGCCGAGGCGAAGCCGAAGTCCGATCCCCGGCCCGATTCGAAGGCCAAACGATAGGTATAACTGATGAGGATGTCGGTGTGACCGGCCGGGGTCTGCGCCCCCGCGATCGGCGGCCCTCCTCCGTTCAACAGATAGATGATGTTGAAGTTGTTGAAGTTGAAGGCAAAGGAGGCGATCAGCAGTGGGGCTAGCGACACCAGCAACAGCGGGAAGGTGACCCCCCGGAAGGCTTGGCGCGGTGTGGCCCCATCGACGTACGACGCCTCCTTCAACTCTTCGGGGATGGACTGCAGGGCCCCGGTGGAGATGAGGAACATGTAGGGGAATCCCAGCCATAGGTTGACGATCAGGATCGAGACCTTGGCCATCGTGGGGTCCCGCAGCCAGGGGACGCTGGCCCCGAGCATACGGTTGACGATGCCGAAATCCTGATTGAACATTCCCGCCCAGATCAGCGCGGTCATGAAACTGGGGAGGGCGTAGGGGAGGATCAGGAGGGAGCGATAGACCCGGCGTCCACGCATGGTGGGATGGTTGAGGGCGAGAGCCAGCCCCAGGCCGACCGCAAACGTGAGGACGACCGAGAGGACGGCGAACGCGACGTTCCAGACGAATACGCGGACAAACGGTCCTCGAATCGCCTCCGAGGTGAAGATGCGCACGAAGTTGGAGAAGCCGATCACCGTTCTCCACCCGGGTTGCAGGCTCTCACCGGTCTCCGAGACAAAACGCCCTTCCTCCTGGAGGTACGTGGTCCCGCTCTCGTTATCGGTGAGTTCGCCGGTGGCCTCGTTGTACGTGAACAGACGGCCGTAAACCGCGGCGGTGGTCACCGTCACGGCCTTGATCGCACCCGCTTCGGTAGGCACCTCGAAAGTGTCCTCGATCTCGCCCTGCCGGTCGGCGATCTGGCGGATGTTCAGCCGGGTGAACCCGTCGACCTGCTGCACGTCGCCGGAGTCGTCGGTGACGATGCGGTCGTCGGTCAGCGGCTCCAACCCCTCGGCGGTGCCCAGGAATCGACTCCCGGTGTCGTCGGTCAGCAGAAAGGCGAGCTCACCCGAGCCTCCCTCGGCGGCCAGGATGTTCAGCTGGTACCTGGTGCTCCCGGGAACGTTGGACGAGCGGGAGATGAACTGGTGGAGGGCCTGATCGAAGGTCAGGCGGTTGGCGGTGGAGAAGTTGGTGAAGGCGGTGTAGCCGGAGTAGAGGACCGGATAGACCTGGAACACGATGGCGAATATGGTGCCCGGAATCAGGTACTTGGCGGGAATCGCCCGCTTGCTCAGATAGGCCAAGTCCAGGGCGAGGGTGGTCAGGATCACCGTGACGATGCCTGGCCAGAACTGCTGATCGAACATCACCGGCAGACTCGCTACCGCCAGGGCGTTGATGACGCCGAGGAACA
>DATHSX010000284.1:0-3426 GCA_035463935.1 Acidimicrobiia bacterium
TCCACCTCGTCGCGGGCCTCGAGCTCGGCCTCGAGGCTCGCTGCCAGCAGGGCGATGACCTCGATCCGACGCCCCGCCGCCGCCAGGTCGGGTCCGCCGGCGAAGTCGAGCATGCCCTGAGTGCCGGCGGCCGCTTCCCGGTCGGGTGACTCGAGTTCGACCTTCAGATAGCGGCTCGCCATCGAAGCCAGGTCGTATTCCCGGGCCGCCGGATTGAGGAGATAGGAGGCCAGGGCGGTGTCGAAATCCAGACCGGCCAGTTCAAAGCCGGCGTCCAGCAGCCGGCGAATCAGTTCCTTGCCGCCGTGGGTCACCTTGGCCACACCCTCGTCGGCCAGGGCGGGAGCCAATGCCTTCAATGCCTCGATCGGGACTGCTGCCGCTTCTCCCGTCCCAATATGGACCGCCAGGCCCCACAGCCCCTCTTCCCCAATGCCATCGATGATCAGCCGGCCCGAGGCGGCCAGCCCGGCTACTTCCCCCGGATCCGAGAGGAGACGGGTCTCGGTCTCCAGGATGGCCTGTTCGGGGAGGATGCCGGCGGCCGGCTGTACCTCCAGCAGATCCTCCCACAGGCTGTAGAACTCGAGGCTCTCGAAGAGTTGTTTGGCCGCGGCCCGGTCCCAGTCGCCCCGGCGAAGGTCCTCGATCTCGTACTCCACCTCGAGGTCGCTCACGAGGCTCATCAGCCTGCGATTGAGGAATACCTGCTGGCGGTGCTCGGCCAGGTTCTGGCGGAGCCGGGGGGTCTGGTCGGCCAGGCTCTCGTAGATCCCTTCCAGGTGCCCGTAATCGGCGACCAGCTTCGAAGCCGTCTTCTCCCCCACTCCGGGTACCCCGGGCAGGTTGTCGGAGGTGTCGCCCCGGAGGGCGGCGTAGTCGACGTACTGGTCGGGCCGAATCCCGTACCGATCGTGGACATAGGCGGCGTCGGCAACGATCACGTCGGTGATGCCCCGACGGGTGTAGAGCACCTTGAGATGGTCACCGATCAACTGGAAGGCGTCGCGGTCCCCGGTGACGAGGAGCACGTCCCACCCCGCCTTCCTGGCCTTCTCGGCGAGAGAGGCGATGAGATCGTCCGCCTCGTAGCCCTCCATCCGTACCTGGGCGATGCTGAGAGAGTTGAGAACCTCGTTGATGAGGGGAAGCTGGCTGCGAAAGGCGTCGGGGGCGGCCTCTCGCTGGGCTTTGTACTCGGGGTACTCGGTGGCGCGGAAGGTGTCCCGGGAGACGTCCCAGGCCACCACCACCGCATCGGGATGATGATCCCCCAGCAGCTTGATCAGCATCCGTGTGAAGCCGTAGGCGGCGTTGGTGATCTGGCCCGAGGTGGTGGCGAGATCCGGGGGCAAGGCGAAAAAAGCCCGGTAGGCGATCGAGTTGCCGTCGAGCAGAGCGAGGGTGGGCATCCTAAGCCGGAAGGCGATAGGGGAATGGCGGGAGGGCCGGAAGCGACATCGTCACCGATTGTGGCAGCTAGCGCCCGAGCCGTTCGAGCAGCCAGGATCTCCTCGCCTCGAGGACCTCGGCCCGGCCCTGAAGCCGGGCGAGGAGGCGTTGGAAGCGGGCAACGTCGTCCCGAGTCAGGGTGGCTTCCAACGGCTCGACGCCCAGGGCGGCATCCCGCTGGGCATCGTCATGGATGTGCCGGTGGGCCTCCAGTTCCGCCTCGATCAGGGCCCGCTCCCGGGTGATATCCGCCAGCTCATCGAGGACCCTCAACAGTCGCCGTTCGATCCGAGAAGCCATTGCCCTCCACCCTAGGCCGTGCGCCGGATCACGCTTGGGGACATCGAAGGCCGGCGCCTCTACAATTCGGCTGCCGCCGGAGTGTCGAAATTGGCAGCCGAGATGGACTCAAAATCCATTGCGGGAAACCGCGTGCGGGTTCGAGTCCCGCCTCCGGCACGGTCCGGTAATGGTGCCCGAATAACAATTCCGAGGAGTGACTAGCCACGACGGTATCGTTCTGGCTGCAACGGCCACTCGAGTCCACATCCTTTGCCGCATCCCCCCACTCCCCACTCCCTGGCTCAGGATGATCGGGCGATGACGGTGGCCGTTGCTTTTTTCCGAGGCGGAGGCGGAGGAAGGGATCGCTGATCGCTGAGTTAGCGCAGCGCCGCGATCAGGTCGGCTACGGCCTGGTGGAGGGCGCGGGCGGCGGCCGCCGGGGACACTGCCTCGAGCACCCGTCTGACTAGGGCGGTCCCGACGATGACCCCATCGGCCAGAGACGCCACCGCCGTCGCCTGTGCGGGGGTCGATATCCCTACCCCCAGCACCAGGGGGATCCCCGTCTCCTGACGCACCCGCTCCGAGAGCGCGGCGACGTGGCTGCTCACGGTGGCCCGTTCCCCCGTTACGCCCAGGTCCGACACGCCGTAGATGAAGGCAGGGTCGACCGCCGCGACCGCCCGGATCCGCCCGGGATCGGAGGTGGGCGACACGAACTGCACGAGGCCGATGCCGGTGACCAGGCAGGCATTCCGGAGCGGTTCGCTTTCTTCCAGCGGAAGGTCGGGGACGATCAATCCGGCCGCACCGGCGCCGGCCAGGCTGGCGGCGTAGCCATCCCATCCGGTCTGCATCACCGGATTGGCATAAGTCATGGCCAGCACAGGACGGGCGGTGCGGGTCGCCACCTCCTCGACGATGGAGAGGGCCACCCGGGCGGTGGTGCCGGCCGCTAGGGCCGCCTCACTCCCCCGCATGATCACGGGACCGTCCATCAGCGGGTCCGAGTAAGGGATGCCGACCTCGAAGCCGTCGGCTCCGGCGTCGGCCATGGCGGCGAACAGGTCGGCGGAAACGGCCGGGGTGGGAAGACCGGCGGTGAGGAAGGGCAGCAGGGCCGGTCGCTCCCTGGCGGGCACCGCCGCCCTGATTCGCTCTTGCCCGCTCACGAACGGTGGGAGGCGATGGTCTGGAGGTCCTTGTCACCCCGTCCGCTGAGGTTGACTAGCACGGTCTTGCCGCGCAACCGGTCGCGGTTGCGGGCGACCCAGGCGATGGCATGAGCCGACTCCAGGGCGGGGATGATCCCCTCGGTCCGCGACAGCAGGTCGACCGCCTCCAACGCTTCGGTATCGGTGGCGGTGTCGTAGACGGCCAGCCCGGCATCGGCGAAATAGGCGTGTTCGGGGCCGACCCCCGGGTAGTC
This sequence comes from Acidimicrobiia bacterium, assembly GCA_035463935.1. Lineage (GTDB taxonomy): Bacteria > Actinomycetota > Acidimicrobiia > Spongiisociales > ZC4RG35 > DATEEG01. The sequence goes on from DATHSX010000284.1 coordinate 3,167, forward strand.
GAGACCGGCCGAGATGGAATGCGCCTCCTTGACCTGACCGTCTTCGTCCTGGAGGAGGTAGGTCCGGGTGCCGTGCAGCACCCCCGGTCGTCCGGCGGTGATGGAGGCACCATGCCGGCCAGAGCCGAGGCCCTCCCCTCCGGCCTCCACCCCCACCAGTTCGACCCCGGTTTCGGCAAAGGGGTAGAAGATTCCCATCGAGTTCGACCCACCCCCGACGCAGGCCACCACCACGTCCGGCAAGACCGCCCCTACCTGCT
>DATHSX010000285.1:0-1557 GCA_035463935.1 Acidimicrobiia bacterium
AGCTGGCGGTGGGCAGGTCTTCGGCAGTTGCCGATGACCGGACGGCCATGCTCACGTCGGGACCGTATTCCTCAACCAGGCGCTGGTAGTCGTTGACGATGTCGTTTTGGAGCCGCTCGGACAGGGGTGCCTCGTAGACGATCTCCCTCGCCCGCCGGGCCCGGCGGGCGAGATCCTCGATGTTGGACTTGTCGACGCCGGACATGAGACGCCGCAGCTCCTCAGTCGCACCCGAGAGGGCCAGCGTCTCCCGGTAAGCCCCGGCGGTCACGGCAAAGCCGTTCGGCACCCTAATTCCCAGCGGGGTCAGCGTCCGGTGCAGCTCACCCAGGGAGGCGTTCTTTCCACCGACCAGGGCGACGTCCTCGATACCCAGCTCCCCGAACCAGCGGATGTTGTCGGATGTTGGTGCGGTCATCGCTGAAGGCTGCAGGCCCCGAGCCTGGCCCGCCAGAGTCGAAAGTCAGGCCACCGGTCCAAAGACCCTGGTCCATGGCCCGGTTCCAGCCCACGATCGGGGATGTGAAAGGAGGTCGCGCGTGAACTGGGCGCGATTGTTATTTGGATCGATTGTGACGGCCCTGGGAGCGATTTTCCTGCTGGATTACGCCGACGTTCTCGACGCCGGGAACACCATCGCCAGATGGTGGCCGGTTGCTCTGATCGGTGCCGGGATCGTCGGCTATTTCGCCAACCCTCGCCACTGGGTGCCACCTCTGGTGATCACGGTTGCCGGGATAGCGCTTCTGCTCCGAACCACCGAGGTCGTCGATACCTTCCAGGTGGTCGGTCCGGCGTTGCTGGTACTGGTCGGTCTCACCATCATCATGGGCCGGGGCATTGGACGGACCCCGGTCGACACCAGGGACCGCATCAGCAGCTTCAACGTGTTCTCGGGCAGCGAGATCGCCTCCCACTCCGAGCACTTCCAGGGCGGGAGCGTCGGAGCCCTGTTTGGCGGCACCGAGATCGATCTGCGTGACGCCCAGCCGGTCGAAGGGGCCGAGCTCGATGTCTTTGTTGCCTTTGGGGGAGCCGAAGTCAAGGTTCCCCAGGGTTGGCAGGTGAACACCCATGGTCTGCCGATCTTCGGTGGATTCGACAACATCACCGCCAAAGAGCAGATTCCGCCCGGGGCGCCGGTGTTGGACATCAATGCGACGGTCCTGTTCGGTGGGCTGGAGGTAAAGCACTAAGGACAAGGACACTTTCGCCGGCCCGGGTCATCGTTCTTCCGGCGGAACATCGCCGGGACGCGGTGCCGGCCGGCGAAAGGTCCCCACCCGCGGCTCGTGAACGCGGGGCCGAACAGCCTCAGGGGACCACAGGTGGAATGCGGCGACCGGTGATCTCCAGGGGCAGGATCTCAATCCACTGCACTGGCAGGCTTCCCTGGGCCCATATCTCCAGGCCGAAGCCTTCGAGCGCCCGTTCGCGGTCGAGTTCCTTGACCTCCTGGGCGGTGCCGTGAACCATCACACTCCATCCCGATCGCGACTGCTCATCCCATCCGTCTACTTCGAAGGCGACGGCCGCCTGGCGGAGGGCGGCGTCGAG
>DATHSX010000286.1:0-1977 GCA_035463935.1 Acidimicrobiia bacterium
GACCGTCAGCGTCCGGAGCAGGTCGACGCCGTGGTACAGCGGCGTCAGCTGGACGAGGACCTGGGCCACGGGCGGCAGGCTGTCGAGCGGGAAGAACGTGCCGCTGAACAGGAACATCGGCAGGATCACCAGCTGGATCAGGTCGAAGTCCTGCCAGCCCTTCATGAAAGTGGTGGCCGCCATCCCGACGCCCGCGAAGGCAAAACCGATCAGGAGGGCGATCGGCACGGCCAGCATTCCCCACCACGACGTCACGAGGCCGAACATGGTCATCACCACCGTGAACCCGATCGCATAGAGACAGCCACGGATCTGCGACCAGCCGATCTCGCCCAGGGCGATGTCGAGGGCCTGGAGGGGAGTGGCCAGGACGCCGTCGTACACCTTTCCCCACTTCAGGCGGAAGAAGACGTTGAGGGTGGACTCGTAGATGGCGCCGTTCATGGCCGAGCTGGCGAGGAGAGCGGGCGCGACAAAGGCGGTGTACGTGATGAGGCGTCCGTCGGCCAGGCGGACCTCGTTCACCATCGAACCGACCCCGAAGCCGATCGAGAAGAGATAGAAGACCGGCTCGAAGAATCCCGACAAGAGGACGATCCAGATCCGCCGGTAGAGAGTGAGGTTGCGCTCGATCAGCCGGATGGCGCGCGCGCCGGGACGGCGCACCGGTGGCAAGACTCGCGTGGTGAGGGTCGTGCTCACTTCCGCATCGTCGTGGAGAGGTTGCGAACCGCCAGCACCGTGCCGGCGGCGACCAAGGCGAACAGCATGCCGGCGTGGAGCCACCAGGCCAGGTGCGGCGACCCGGGGATTCCGGCCGCTCCCCGGGTCAGCTCCACGCCATGCCACAGGGGAGAGAGAAAGGCCACCGGTTGCATCCAGTCGGGAAGCTGGCTCACGGGGAAGAAGGTGCCCGAGAAGAGGAAGAGGGGCATCACCCCAAACCGGAACATCGACGAGAGGCTGGTGTCGTTCTGCAGCGTCGCCACCCAGGCGGTAATCGGGGCGGCGAAGGCCATTCCGGTGAGGGTGGCCGGCGCCACTGCCAGGAGGGCCGCTCCCCATCCCACCGCGCCGAGGGCAGCCATGATGACGGCGTAGACTGTCAGGCTGAAGAGCAGTCGCAACCCCAGCCAGCCAAATAGCCCGAAGACCAGATCGCGCACCCCGACCGGGGTGGCGAGAGCAGCATGGAAGCTCTTGGTCCACTTGATTCCGGCCAGCACCGGATACGAGGACTCCCCCGCGGCGGTCGTCATGGCCGTCGCCGCCAGCAAGCCGGGCGCCAGGAAGGCGATATAGGAGACACCGGCCGCCCCGCCGGCGTCGTCGACCAACCGGCCCAGCCCGTGGCCCATGGCCAGCAGGGTGAAGAGGGGGACGGCGAAAGTGGAGATGACCGATCCCCGCCAGGTCCGCAGGTAGTAGCGGGCATTGGCTTCGAGGACGCGCGCGGCAGGAACCGCCATCACTCCACCAGGCTGCGTCCGGTGAGATGCAGAAAGACGTCTTCGAGGGTCGAGCGGCGGACCAGGGTGGTCTCCGGCTGCAGCCCGCGACGGTGGATCTCGTCCACGGTTTCGTCAGCCTCGTCGGAGTAGATCAGCACCCGGTCGGGGAGGATCTCGAGCCGCTGGCCCAGGCCCCCCATCCGATCCAGCGCTTGCTCCTGGGTACCGGTCGGAAAGCGCAGTTCCACCACTTCGCGGGTGGAGTGTTGCTGGATCAATACGCGGGGAGAGCCCTCCCCGACAATCCGGCCTTTGTCCATGATCACCAGCCGGTCGCAGAGTTGTTCGGCCTCGTCCATGTAATGGGTGGTGATGAGGAGGGTGACCCCATCCTGCTTGAGGCGATAAAGCCGGTCCCAGAGCAGATGACGGGCCTGGGGATCGAGACCGGTCGTGGGCTCGTCGAGGATCAGCATCTCGGGGCGATTGATCAAACCCCGGGCAATGGTCAGGCGCCGCTTCATGC
>DATHSX010000287.1:0-10779 GCA_035463935.1 Acidimicrobiia bacterium
GAACACGGTCACCACGAACATGATGGTGGGGACGATCAGCCCTGCGGCGACGTTTATGACCGTGTCGGTGGTGGTGGGGGTGGTCGGGGCGTCCCGGATCATGTTGTGGAGATCGATGAGATCCCGGAGCCGCGCCGATTCCTGAGGTGACAGGTCGGCAAAGCGTGGCCCGAAGGCGTCGATACGATGCTGGAGCACGGCCAGCCGATGGTCACGGACCCGCTGGACGATCTTCCGGAGGCTGGTCCGGATGATGACGGCCGACCCGATGGTGGTGAGATAGCCGATCAAGATGAACCCCACCGCCAGCGGCAGCACCACCGGCGAGTCCCATGACACGAGAACCACCGCCGCCAGCAAGAACATGGTGACCCACAACCCGGACCCTGCCCCCTGGGCGGACATCATCCGCATGGCTTTCTGGACTTCGGGCGAGTCGACCGGACTCGCCCAGAACAGGTGGTGGTCGTATCCGGCTTCGCGCACGATGAACGCCCATATGAAGTTCCCCCAGTAGACGGGTACCGCCCCGAATTCGTAGAGCAGCAAAGCCAACAGGACGATGCTGCCGGCCGGGAGGTCGCTCGTGGCGGTTGGGGCGAACAGCAGGCAGGCCAGCAGCGTGATAGTCGCCACAGCCACACCCAGTACCACGCCTACGGGCCACCTGCTCCAGCGCCGCGTGAAGTCGGCCAGATCTTGCAGGTCGGATTCCCGGACGATGGTGGGGAGGAGCGCCGTCCAATCCTCCATGATCCGCCTGATCCTCGGCCCCGACGGGACGTCGAGCGGGGGAGTCAGGAAGGTGGTGGTGCCGTCGAGCAGACCGAAGAAGGCCAGAATTACCGCCCACCGGCCCCAGGGAATCCCGGCCCACTGTCCGACCAGGGCGGTGGCGACAAGCGCCAGGACCAGCCTTGTCCCGACACCTATCAGCCCTGCGAGCGCCGCTGTTGCCGCAGTCCTCGGTGCCACCCCGAGCCGCCGCCGAATCAGATCCTCCAGACGGGTGAGGACGCCGTTGTCCGAATCGAGCCGCTTGCGGATATCCTCCACCCAAAAATCGAACGCCTCGCTGCGCCCGTCGGGCTCTTCCCACTGAGTCTCCACCGGAAGCGGCCGACCGGTCTGGGCGGTTGTGCCCGTCGGTGCGGCACTGCCTTCCCACCCAGAGTCTGTCATTCGCCACCCCCCGATGGCTGCAGTTTCCTTGTTCACCCGCCACCTCCTGGCCAGGCGCATGGGAGTCTCCACAGAACCGCTAGTCGGAGCCGCTACACCCGACTAGAGGAATAGGACACCTTCCGGGGGCTCCCCGCTATCCGGCATCAATGTGCGCAGGCCGCTTTCCCTGAGGTTTTGGCCATCGGGCGCAGGGATTGGTCGCCCGGCCGGGGACGGGCATTCGCGCGTTTTCTATCACAAGCCCAAGCGCCCCACGATCTTCGCGAGAGGAGTAGAAACGTACTGAAAGCCGAGCGTGCCGGTAAGGACGGACAACGGCAGTCGAGCCGAGAACTGCAGCCCCCGGTGGGAGGCGACCCGCGAAGGAGTGACATGGCCGACGGCATTGCGATCGTGATCGAACGTGGCAAGAAGAAGGCGGTTGCCTTTGCCCCCGATTGGCCCGGCTGGAGTCGGGGGGCGAGTTCAGTTGATGCCGCCATCGAGCGACTGGCGAGCTACGCCGATCGCTATCGCGGCGTGGTCGACCTGGCCGGGCTTTCGGGCGAGTTTCCATCGACGCCGGCGTTCGACATAGTCGAGGAGGTTCCCGGAAGGGGCATGACCGACTTCTGGGGGATCTCATTCGTCGCTTCCACGGGCGAACAGGGTCAAATGAGCGATAGAGAGTGTGAACGGAAACTCACCATCCTTCGCGCCTGCTGGACATACCTCGATCAGGTCGCTGCCAGGGTCTCTGCTGAACTCAAGAAGGGACCGCGGGGAGGTGGCCGGGACCGCGACCAGGTCCTCAGGCACATCTTCGTAAATGAGCGTGACTGGGCGAGGATGGTTGGTGTTGAAAAGACGGAAGACGAGGTCCTCACCAAGAAAGGACTGGCGGCGCACCGGGAGGCGTATGTCAGGGCCATTCGCGAATACAACGCCGCCGGCAAGCCCGCCCGGGCCTGGCGACTCCAGTTCCTCCTGCGGCACACCGCCTACCACGTGATGGACCATGCGTGGGAAATGGAAGACAAGGATCTGACCAACGTCGGCGCGGACCAGGGCGAATCCTGATATCTAACGTGTCGGTATCGAGACGAGGATCTCGCCACCCACTACAAACTCCCTGCGCTGGAAGGGATCGCCATCCGTCGTCACAACGGCGGTGCCTCCGGACACCGGTCGGGTGGCCATATGAGGTCGACGAGTCGGGCACCGCTCTTGCCGCGCCGTTCAGCGCTCCGTCAGCGGGTGGACCGCCGTGGCACATCGACCGTATCGTCGCGCGTTCAGCCACCGCGATGAGCGCCAACGAACCGGATAGTTGCGACCACCCCGAAGTTGGACCGATGATCAAGCGAAAAAGCTGATGACCAGGTTTGTGGTCGACGCCGGAGCCGTCCTCCGAATCGTGACCAACGACCTCCCGGTCTCCAACAAGCACGAACTCCTTGCCCCGACCCTGCTGCGATCCCAAACGCTGTCGATGTTGCACGAGGCGGTCTCGCGTGGAGAGGTCACGGCCCAAGCGGCGTGGGAGCGCCACGTGCGGATTGGGAGGATGCCGATCAGGCTCCTCGGCGATCTCGTTCTCCGCCGTCGAGCATGGGAACTGGCAGACCAGCTGGGATGGGCGTCGACCTACGACGCCGAGTACATCGCCCTCACCCAGCTGCAGGCAGACGCGTTCATAACCCTCGACCGGGTCCTGGCGAAAAGCGTCAAAGGGCTGGTCATGACCGCCTCCCTCGAGGACCTCCGCGACTAGTCGCGGGGCGTCTGCGCCTCCGCGTACCCGACAAGGTCACCGCCGGCGAGTACACACCACCAGTGTGAGCGGACCTACCCGGTCGGACAAGTACCCCAAGCCCGGCACCACCCCGGCGCAGGTCGGGCCCTTGGCAAACTCGTTGTCGGCTGAGCTCGGTTGGCCTACTCCTCCTGTCGGGGTGGGCTGTAGTTGACCATCCACATCACACCAAACTTGTCTCTGAAGGCGCCGTAGTAGTCACCCCAGGCCTGGTCGGCGATGGGCATCTCGATGTCACCACCCTTGGACAGGCCGCTGAATATCCGGTCAGCCTCTTCTCTCGTCTGCGGGTGAACCGAAACGTAGACGTTGTTGCCTTGGACGAGTTCCTGGCCGAGGGACTGCAGCGTGTCGCTGGCCATGAGGACTTCGCCCTCCCCGATCGGGAGGCCGATGTGCATGATCTTGTCTTCGTCCTCCTTCGGGATACTCACGCCTTCCACCGGGAGGTCCTTGAATCTGACGACCGACGAGAACTCGCCGCCGAACACCGACTTGTAGAAGTTGAACGCTTCCTCCGTGTTACCGGCGAAGTTGAGATAGCTGTGCAGCTTTGTCATCGGTAGCTTCCCTTCTGGGACTAGGAGCCCTCGTATGCCCTTTGCAACTCGGCGAGATCGAACTTCTTCATGGGGAGAAACGCCTCAGTGACCCGGGCGATCTGTTCCTTGGTGCCGGTGCCGAGCATCTCATCCATGGCGATGGGGACGATCTGCCAGGAGAGGCCGAAGCGGTCCTTGAGCCAGCCGCACTGCTCGGCTTCTGGCACGGCCGAGAGGCGATCCCAGTACTGGTCGATCTCTTGCTGGTCCTTGCAGTAGACCATGAACGAGATGGCTTCGTTGAACGTAAATTCGTGTGACAGGGCGCTGTCCATCGCCGCGAAGTCCTGGCCGTTGAGGGAGAACGCCGCATGCTTGATCGTTCCCTCCTGCTCCGGGTCCTCGCCCTTTCCGTAGCGGAGAATGGGCCCGATCTTGGAGTTGGGAAACAAAGAGGTGTAGAAGGTGATCGCCTCCTCGGCTTTCCCGCACACATCGCCGACAAACATGAGAGTGGGCGTGATGCGCTGACCGAAGTCGGACTCAGAGTCCAACATCAGCTGCCAGGAGAGTCCGTACCTGTCCTGGGTCCAGGCGTACCAATCGCTGAATGGATATGAGCCGAGCGGCATCAGGTCGGTGCCGCCCTCAGAAAGCGCCCTCCAGAATTCATCGACCTCTTCTTTGGTCTTGACGCGGACGAGGAACGAGACCGAGGGGTTGAATTCGAACAATGGCCCTGCGCTAATGGCCATGAACGGCTGCCCGAGAACCTCGAAGGACACCACGTCGGTGTCGCCCGAAGGCGTGTCGGGAAGGGTGTGCACGCTCGTGACCTTGGAGTCGGGGAACGTTGAGGCGTAGAACTCGGCTGCCTCGGCGGCTTCCTTATCGAACCAGAGATGGGGAGTGATCTTCTTCACTGCCATGACCTCCTTCTTCTCAGTCGAATGGCGGGATTCGATTGCGGAGCCTGGGGGTTGTTCCGTAACCCAAGCACGGAGTCAGCGCGGACTCTAGGCCGATCGCGGTGGTACGCCTGAGGGGGCCCACTGCTGGAAGATCGAGGGCATCGCCCTGGGTCATGTGGCTGCTCGAGGTGACCCGTGTTGTTTCGCCGCTTGGCGGGAAACGGGTCATACTGCTTTCTGGAGGTGGTCACAATGACCGAGTGCGCCGTTCGCGCATACGGACCAGAGACGTGTGCGACACTCGCCATGCAAGGGCCTTTCGACCAGATGCCAGAGGCGTTCGGCAAGGTCTACGGCTGGCTGCAGGCCGAGGGTCACACCCCGCAAGGGATGCCGGTCACGGTCTATCTCAACGATCCAGCCGAGGTCGAGCCGGCGGACGCGCGCTGGGAGCTCCGGGCCCCGATCGAGTCGGATGCCGTGGAGCGCGGCCTCGATGAGCAGGGTCGCGCCATCAAGCGGATTCCCCAGATGACCGTGGCCACCACCGTGCACCGGGGTCCTTACGACCAGGTGGCCGCCGCGTACCAGCGCCTCATGGCGTGGATCGCCGCCCAGCGATTGGAAGTGGTCGGGCCACCGATGGAGGCCTACCTGAATGATCCCGGCGAGGTGTCGCCGAACGAGTATCTGACCGAAGTCATGGTGCCGGTGCGCGAGCCCTCGTAGCCGACAGGGTCCCGCGAACCGTCGTGGAGGCCGGCGCGGGTCCTGGGAAGGCAGGCTCTTTGCCCTCGACGGAGTCACGGCTTCGCCTATGTCAGGCTGATCGCCGTGCGGAGGTCCCGCTCGAGGATCGAAGACAGCCGGGCGACCTCCCTCTCCAGGGCTTTCCGCGGCGGCCGTCCGGCCTCGCCGAACCAACTGATGCCCACCCGGTCGCCCTCCAGCTGCCAAGTACCGCACACCGCCCCGCCCGCCACCACGACCGGAGATATCCAGCCACTCGGCCTGCTGACCGCCGCTCGCCGCCCCGCCGCCAGCACGTGGCCGTCGGCCGTACCCGGCCCCAGCACGTACTGGTCGAAACCCGGCAGCAGCCGCACCGCGGTGGTGGGTTTGGCCGCGGCCAGCTCCTCGAGATCCGTCGCGAGAATCTGCGCCCGTTCGCCCTCCACCTCCACTTCTACGAGCCGGTCACCCAATTCGTCGAACCACGTTCGGAGTCGACGTTTGCCGAACCACCCCCCGGCGAGCCAGTTGCCGAAGGCGTCGATGGTCGTCGGACCGTAGGCGCCGACGTAGGCCGAGATGGCGACCGGCGCCGCCTCCTCGGCAGGGGGGAGGCCGGTCCAGCGGGGGCTGGCGGTCTCGGGCAGCATGAAGGTCACCCGGTTGCCCCGGCCGGGTCCAAAGCAGAGGTCGCCCTGCCAGGCGAGCGGTTTCAGAAGCGTTCCCCAACCTGAGCGGAGCGCTTCCCCCATGTGTCCCAGCCCGGGCTGGGCGACCACCGCAGCGACCAGCTCTTCCCGGGTGAGGATGGCGCCGTCCAGGACTTGCCGTACCGCGCCGCGGAGGACGTCTATCTGCGCCGGGGTCACGCCGAAGTAGCGCTGCCAGCTGGGTCGCTCCCACGATCGGCCGGCCGCCATCAGCGCCAGGAAGGCGCCGCCATCCTCGGGGGTGAGGAGGTGGAGCGCGCCCCGCATCGCCCAGGTCTTGAGGAGCCGGCCGTTGGCCAGGGCACGGCCCACCTCACCGGGACGCGACACTTCACGGCGAAGGCGCACCGCCAGCTCGGCGGAGGAGGCCACTTGCGCCTGGACCCCGCAAAGGCGGCGCACCACCTCCACGACCGGCGGCCTGGTGAGCGGTTCCAGCAGATGCCGCCGCATCCGCCATGCCAACGCCTGTCGCCAGGTCACCTTAAGGACCACTGTTCACCGGGTCGTCGGGAGTCAGGAGATCACGCTCGAACAGAGAGAGCGCTCGAGCACGGGGCGCCTTTGCACGGGGTCAGTATGACGGGGCCAAGCGAGTGGGGCGCAACCCCCGTCTAACCCGGAAACCCGGCGGGCAACCGGAAAGAGCCCCGGTAGTAGGGTGGCTGGATGGAAGGCCTCAGGGAGGCCCTGCAACACAGCGCCTCGTTGATCGCCAACTATCGAGAAGGCCTGCCGGCGTCCAGAGTCGGCCCCAGGAGTACGCGCCAAGACGTCGCTGCTTCGCTCGATCTCCGGCTACCGCCCGGGCCCACACCGCTCCAGGACGTCGTCGATCAACTCGTCTCGGCAGCCGAGCCCGGTCTGATGTCCTCGGCGGGTCCCCGCTACTTCGGGTTCGTTGTGGGTGGTTCGCTCGACGCCGCCCTCATTGCCGATGTGCTTGCGGTCGGGTGGGATCAAGTGGCCTTCAACGAGGCAACTTCCCCAGCCGCCCTGGCCTTCGAGGACGTCGCCGGCGTGTGGCTCAAGGACCTGCTGCGGCTCCCGCATTCGGCGTCGGTGGGATTCGTGACCGGGGCGCAGGCGGCCAATACGGTTGGACTGGCAGCGGCACGATGGCAGGTGCTCCAACAATTCGGGTGGGACGTCGGCCGGGATGGACTGCACGGGGCGCCGCCGGTTCGCGTGATCGCCGGAGCCGAGCGGCACGCCACCATCGATCGCGCCGTCCGCCTGCTGGGGCTGGGCGAGAAGTCGATCGAGGCAGTAGGAGCGAGGGCGGACGGGGCCATGGACGCCGAAGCATTGGCGGCAGTGCTCGAATCCGCTGCGGTGGGGCCCACCATCGTGTGTGCCCAAGCCGGCAACGTCAACACGGGGGCCTTTGACGACCTGGTGGCGGTCACCGCCGCGGCCCGGGCGGCGGGGGCCTGGGTACATGTGGACGGCGCCTTCGGGCTCTGGGCGGCGGCGAGCCCGCACCGTCGTCACCTTGTCGAAGGAATCGAGCTGGCTGACTCCTGGGCCTGTGACGGCCACAAGTGGCTGAACGTGCCATATGACTCGGGATATGCCTTTTGCGCCCATCCCGAAACTCATGCGACGGCGATGGCGTATACGGCCGCGTACCTCACTGGCCAGGTTGCGGGGAGGATCTTTGGCGGAGGGGACCTTGTGCCGGAGTCGTCGCGACGGGCCCGAGGGTTTGCGACCTGGGCCGCCATCCGCTCGCTGGGTCGCGACGGAATCGGCGAGCTGATCGAACGGTGCTGTGGCCTGGCTCGCCGGTTCGCTGATGGCCTCGACGGCCTGGATGGCATCGAAGTCGTCAATGAAGTGGTCCTCAATCAGGTCCTGATCGGCGTGGGTGACGACGACGTCACCGCCCGGGTAGAACAACGTGTTCAGGAGGAAGGCACCTGCTGGTTGGGTTCCACGACGTGGCGGGGTAGGCGCCTGCTCCGTATCTCGGTGTCGAACTGGTCCACCACCGAGTCCGATGTTGATGAATCGATCGAGGCGATCGCCCGAGCCCGCGACGAGGTTCTGCGCGCAACGTCCAGCCGGGTTTGAGCCTTCGTCAGCTAAGGCGCATCCGCAGCCGGCGGTATGTCAGAACTGCACAGATCCCTGACTGGCGAATCGACGCGGGGGGCGCGATCAGGGAGCAAGGACTCGTGAATCCCGGACTGCCTCGAAGAAGGCGGTGGGGCACTCCTCGTGTACGACGTGGCCACAGTCGGGAACCACCACCAGCTCGGCGCCCGGGATCTCCGCGGCGAGCTGGATGGTGTTGTGGCTCCCAACCCAGCGGTCGTCGTCGGCGGTGATGACGAGTACGGGCGGAGTCAGCTCCGTCAACCGGGTCCTCGGTGAAGGCAGGGGTGCCGCGGCGACGAAGAGAGCCAATCCCCGGTCCCAGTTGTGGGCCCGCAGCGGCAGTCGATAGGCGTCGCGGACTTCTGCTGTGATCCGAGCAGGGTCGCGGTAGGCGGACTCGAGCAGGCTATCGATGCGCCGGGCGGCCCTTCTGGCCACGAACTGGACGACGCGTTTGCCCTGCGGAGTCGAGGCCAGGGCCCGCATCCAACCGCGCTGGCCGTCCACGGCGGGTGCCTCCAGCACCAGACCGGATACCCGATCGGGATGGTCGAGCGCCACCGCTAGTGCCACCGCTCCGCCCGCCGAATGAGCCACCAGGACGGCCTGGTCGATCCCCAAGCGATCCATCAGGCCCAGGGTCAGAGCGACCTGGGCCGGCCCGCCGTACGGGTCAGGACCTTGCCATTGGAGGGGCCGCTCGGTCAACCCGAAGCCCACTCGATCGAAGGCGGCGACACGTCCCAGGGAGCTCAGGTCTTCCATCACGGGTATCCAGCTCGCCGCGTTCGCCCCGAAACCATGCAGCAGAACGAAGACCGGATCTCCCACTCCGGCCATGCGGTAGCGCAGCTCGATGCCGTTCACTTCGATGAAACGGTCACCCGGTTGGGCCAGCTCGGCCGGAGGCACGGTGTCGGGGAGAGGGGGAAGAGGGAGGAGAAACGGGCCCACCAGGACCAGCATGAAGACGGCCGCGCCGGACCAGACCAACCACCGGGGGAGGCGACGACGCCGGGGCATCACCCGATGGTGCCATGAGCGGGAGGACAACTTTCAAGCCGCACGTTGCAGGGCCGGGCTGCTCCTGGCGGTGGCGGCGCCGGTGGTTCCCAGGCCTCGCAGCGTCGATTCGCCCAGGTCGATTGGAGGGTGAGCCACGATGCTTATTACGGAGGAGGGCCGCATGGCGACGGTGATCGCGGGCATGACCGTCTCACTCGACCGATTCGTCGCCGATGAGAGCGGATCGCGCCGGGCTCAGCCGAGGCGGGTTGCCCGCCGGTCCGCCCGGGCCGCCGCCGCCTCGCGGGCCGTTGCTCCCGCCTTTGCCAAAACGTCGGAAACGGCGGTGGGGATGCCTCCGCTGGCGACCGAGGCGACCGCGGCCTCCACCACCAGCATCGCCCGCAGGCCGTCGAGGATGTCGACTTCCATAGTGGTTCCGATGCGGACCGCCTTCCCCAATTCCTCCAGTTGCTCGCGCAGCGGGTCACCTCTCGGCTGGAGCAAACGCTCCCGTGGGCCGGCCGTGGAGACGGTCAGCTCGCTGAAGTCGTCTACGTCGGGGTGAGACCACCTGGAATGGTCCAGCCAGTATTCGAGGTTGCCGTGGGTGGCAAGCAGGTCGAGCCGGTAATGGCTGGGAGTGGTCCAACTCGTCGTCATGGCCGAGATGGCACCCCCGGCGTGGGTGATGGTGAGCGCCGCGGCATCGGGCATGTTGGGCCCCAGCGCCTCGTAGGCAAAGCGTGCCCCGACGGTCTCGGCTGGACCGAGCAGATACAGCAGATTCTCCACCTGGTGGATCCCGACCTGGATGAGGACCCCGGCCTCCGAGCCACGGGCGGTCCGGTGCCAGGCATCTTCCTTGAGCCGGGCCCCGCGGGCGTTGGAGAAGTCGGCGTGGGCGAGGCGGACCCTCCCGGCCGCGCCCGAGTCGATCCACCGGCGGGCGTAGCGGTGTCCGGCCAATCGCCGGGCGTGGTGGGCGACCCCCACCCGAGCGGCCTCCGGCAGGCTGCGGAGCAGAGAGAGGGCCCCGGCCACGTCGACCGCCACCGGCTTGTCGACCAGTACCGGTTTCCCCGCCGAGACCACCCGAGCCACGTGCTCGGCATGCAGGTCGTTGGGGCTAGAAACGATGACAGCCTTGACCTGGGCATGGTCGATCAGCTCCTCGAGGTGGCGAGCGACGTGGCGGATGCCGTACCGGGACGCAAACGAAGACCGCCTTTCCACCGAGCGGCTGAAGCAGCTAACGAGCTCAACCTGCTCGCTGCGGGCCGCCGCCTGGGCGTGAGCGTCGGCCCACCGCCCGGTTCCGATGATCCCTAGCCCGATCCGATCGCCCGCCATCAGGTCTCTGCCAGCTGCCACCGGAAGGTTCCCGAGTAGCCGAGGCGGTTGGAAAGGTCGCGGGCGGTGTCCGCCACTGCCCGCCCGATCTCTGCGGTGGCGTCAGGATCGAACCGAGTCAGCGGGGCGGTGAAGACCACCGATCCCTGGCACCGGTTGGTATGGTCGAAGAACGGGGCCGCCACCGAGGCTCCCCCGCTGACTCGCTCCTCGGTGCTGACGGAGTAACCCCGCTCGCGATCAATGGCGGCTTGCTCGAGGATCCTTTGCGGATAGACCATCGTGTTAGGGGTGGACGCCGGCAGGGGAGAGGTCCCGATCAGGGCAGCGGCTTCCTTGGGGGTGAGCCCGGCCAGGATGGCCCGGCCGGCCGCACCGGCGTGGAGTGGAACCGGGCGTCCTAGCTCAACGACAAACCGCAAGGGCTTGGAACTCTGAATCTC
>DATHSX010000288.1:0-2433 GCA_035463935.1 Acidimicrobiia bacterium
TGGACATGGCCTGTACGAGGGTGCCGACGAGGCGGTGCGGAGAGGCTAAATAGGCAAATCGCGTCGTGTTCGCGTCGAAAGCGCGACCAGAGTCAGTAGTCCAAACGCCAAAAGTCGTGGAGGTGAGGGGATTTGAACCCCTGGCTTCTTCCGTGCGAGGGAAGCGCTCTGCCGGGCTGAGCTACACCCCCGGGCCTTCAATGGTAAACGGTCTCCCGGCGTCGGACCGCAACGTCTGTGGGCCGTTTTCGTTGCTGGACGACGAAAACGACCCTGGGTCGCCGGTTTAGTCCTTCTCCGACAGCTGCGTCCGCAGGCGCTCCTGGACGACGGTGGTGGTGAGGTCGGATCGGGAGCGTTCGACCAGCGAGCGGGCCACGTCGGTGGTGCGCCGGAGGCCCCCGGTCATGCCGTCGGGGTAGTCCAGATCGGCCAGCAGGTCCACGATCTGATCCATCTTGGAGAGACACCATTCGGCGCCGGCGAGGTCTTCGGTGCGGAGGAGGTCGAGCATCCGCCGGCGTAGCTCCCCCACCGCTTCGCCCAGGCCATGTAGGTAGGCGACGGGATGCACACCCAGCGAGTCGGGGTCCGGCAGCGGGCGGCGACGGAAAAGCGCGGTGCACAAGGCCGCCTCGGCGTACTCCTTGGCCGCGTCATGGACGAATCCGGCATAGAGGATGTCGGGATGATCAGACAGAGCGGTCGCGATCTCGGCCAGCATGTGCTCCGCCCTGGCGACCAGGTCATCGGCGGTCTCCCATTGGCCGCGATGCAGCGCGCGTATGGCGTTGGCCGAGGCTCGGATTACCTCGCGGCTCTTGATGATCCCGATCTCCCGGGCTGCGAACTTGGCATTCAGGTCGGCCCGTATCGGTTGGGTGAGACGATCGAGCTCGACCGGGTCCACGCCGTCAGTGGTTGGAAATGACCCGGACCGGCCCGTCATCACGCTCCCGGATGGCCTGCGAGAAGTAGCGATTGGCCACCCGCTGGGCGTGGCGCTGACGCAACTGGGCCACCATCGCCAGGTACCAGGCGAGACAGGCGTCGATCCCCAGGTGAAGAAGCAGCCAGTTGAGCGATCCCTGTCGCCAGGCCAGGAAAGCCGTGACGATGGCGAGAACGATCAGGGCGGCGGTAGTCCGGCGTCGCCGCACCCGCACCAGGTCGCGGGCCGAAGATACCCGGGCGTCATAGCCCTGCCGCTGGATGTCGGCCATCTGCCGGGTCAGGCGATCGAACTCCTCGGTGGAGTTGAGCGGGGTGGTGCGACGCTCACCGAACATGCCGGGCAACAGGTAAAGGCCCCAAACTGCGGCTATCACCAGCCCAGCGACTATCAGTGGTGTCACCATGTCATTAAACGGAGGCCCTCTGCCTGGCCGGGAGAGTAGCTAGACGCTCAGCGTTAGACAACCACTGTCAGCGTTCCCAGGATCCGGAGCGTCCGCCGCTCTTGGACATGAGTCGGACTGGACCGATCTCCACCCCCCGGTCGATCCCCTTGACCATATCGTAGAGGGTCAGGGCGGCAATCGTCACCGCGGTCATCGCTTCCATTTCCACGCCGGTGCGACCGGTCGTTTGCACCCGGGCGATGATGCGTGCACCGCTCGGTGACTCCTCGACTTCGACCATCACCGCGTCGATCGCCAACGGATGACAGAGGGGAATCAGATCGGCGGTTCGTTTCGCCCCGGTGATCCCGGCCAAACGCACCGCGGCGAGGGCATCGCCCTTGGGCAGATCGCCACTAAAAAGCCGCCTCGACAATTCGCGCGACAGGGAGACCGCTGCCTCCGCCACCGCCTGGCGAACGGTCACTTCCTTGCCGGAGACGTCGACCATGTGCATGTCACCGGTCGGGGTGAGGTGGGTCAGGGGCGGGTCAGCGCTCATCGAAGGTCCTCTCCTCGGGCCAGCGGAACATTTCCAGCATCACCGCTTCGCCAGCTTCGATCCGGGCGGTGCCCGCTTCGACCACGGCGAAGGCATCGCCCGCAGCCACCGCCGAGAGGACGTTGCTGGACTGACCGCCCGAGGGCTCACACCAGCGGACCGCCCCCTCCATCCAGGTCCGCACCCTGACGAACACGGTCTTTTCGGGGTCGGTGTCCAGTTTCGCCCGGCTGCGGCCCTCGATCCGGGGACGAAAGAGGCGATCGGCTCCCATCATCCGGAGCAGCCCCGGCCGCACGAACTGCTCGAAGGCGACCAGCGCCGAGACGGGATTGCCCGGGAGACCGAAGAACGGTTTCTGCCCCACCCGTCCGAATGCAAATGGTTTGGCCGGCTGCATGGCCACCTGCCAGAAGGCCACGTTCCCCATCTCGGTCAGGACCCCCTTGACCAGGTCGTACTCCCCCATCGACACCCCGCCGGAGGTGACGATGGCGTCTGCTTCATCAGCCCCCCTGTTGAGCGCGGCTC
>DATHSX010000289.1:0-2624 GCA_035463935.1 Acidimicrobiia bacterium
TGGCAAACCGCCATCGGCTTCGACTCGGCCCGCAGGGGCCGACCGATCTGAGCCGAGATCACAGCCTGGGCGGCGTCTTCGGGCCGCTCACCCACTGCCGAGATCAGCCCCCGTGAAGAAGTTCCAGATGGCGACGTACCACGGAACCACTTCTTCCGGCGCCGCGCCGGCCGCCCCGTCAGCGGCCGGTGCCGGAGATTCGTCCGGCGCCAGCACCACGAATGCGGTCTCCCCCGGCATCACGTAACCCAGCTTCTCCCGGGCGAGCCGTTCGATCTCTTGAGGACTGCTGAGTGCCTCCACCTCATGCTGCAAGACACTGTTCTCGATCTCGATCCGGGTCAGTTCCGCGGCCGTGGCTTCCACCCGCGCCCGCTGATCCAGGATCTGTCGGAAGGGGATCACGGTGGTCAAGAGCGCCAGACCGATGAGGAGCAGAGCCAGCGTGCCGATCCACAGGGCGGGGCGGGACAGGGTCCTCGTCACTTGAACTTCCGATAAGTGTCCCAGCCCGAGTATCGGGCCTCGTTGCCCAGCGCCTCTTCGATCCGCAGCAACTGGTTGTACTTGGCGGTGCGCTCCCCGCGGGCCGGGGCTCCCGACTTGATCTGTCCGGCATTGGTGGCGACGGCGAGATGGGCAATGAATGAATCCTCCGTCTCGCCGGAGCGATGGCTGATCATGCGGCCGAATCCCGCCCGGCCGGCGATCTCCATGGTGTGCAGCGTCTCCGACAGCGACCCGATCTGATTCACCTTGATCAGGATGGCATTGCCGGCGCCGGTGGTGATGCCTTTCCGCAGCAAGTCCTCGTTGGTGACAAACAGATCGTCACCCACCAGCTGGATCCGGCTACCCAGCTTCGAGGTCAGCGACTGCCATCCCTCCCAGTCCGACTCGGCCAGACCATCCTCGATCGACACCAGCGGGAACTCATCGACTAGAGCCTCCAGATAATCGACCATCTCGGCCGAGGTGCGCTGGCCACCCTCGAACTGGTAGCGACCTGCGGTGTAGAACTCGGTGGCGGCCACGTCGAGGGCCAAAGCGACTTCGTCGCCCAGGCTGTATCCGGCCGCCTCCACGCCTTCGGCCAGCAACTCGAGGGCGGCTCGGTTGGTCGCGAGGTTGGGGGCGAACCCGCCTTCATCCCCGACGTTGGTGACCAGGCCCCTGCCGGCCAACACCTTCTTCAGAGACTGATAACACTCCACTCCCGCCCGGAGGGCCTCACCAAAACTGGGAAGGCCGCCAGGGACCAGCATGAACTCCTGGATGTCGATCGAGTTGGAGGCGTGGGCACCACCGTTGAGCACGTTGAGACAAGGAACCGGGAGCAGCCGAGCCGTGGGACCACCCAAATAGCGGTACAAAGGAAGTCCGACCGCCGAGGCGGCGGCCCGGGCCACTGCCAGCGACACCGCCAGGATGGCGTTCGCGCCGAGCCTGGACTTGTCCTCGGTGCCATCGAGGTCGAGCATCGTCTGATCGATCGCCTCCTGATGGGTGGCATCGGCCCCCAACAGAGCAGGTGCGATCAGGGACTCCACATGCCTGAGGGCCTGACGAACCCCCTTCCCTAGATAGCGATCCCCGCCGTCACGCAGTTCGACTGCCTCCCCGGATCCCGTGGAGGCACCGGAGGGGACTGCCGCCCGCCCGAAGGCGCCGCCGCTCAGGTAGACCTCGGCCTCCACGGTGGGGTTGCCTCTCGAGTCGAGTATCTCACGACCTTTCAAGGCGGCAATGGCAGTTGAAGGAGGCATGGGAACGCGAAACCTTACCGACTTCGGCCTTCCGGCTCCCGCCTTCCGCGCTGCTTGGCACTCTCCCAGAGCCGATCCATTTCATCGAGGCTCAGGCCCTCCAGCGGACCCGCCGCCTCCATGGACCGAAAACGGATAGTGAACCGCTGGATCGCCCGACGCAGAGCGAGCTCGGGCTCGACCTCCAGATGGCGGGCGAGGTTCACGACACTGAAAAGAAGATCCCCGATCTCGTCGCCGACGGCCGCGCGGTCGGCGAGGACGGTCCGCACCTCCTCGGTTTCCTCGAGCACCTTGTCGAGCACCGGTGAAACCTCGGGCCAATCGAACCCAATCTCGGCGGCCCGGCGCTGGATCCTGGCCGCTCGTTCCAGAGCGGGCAAGCCCCGCGGGATCTCATCGAGGATCGAGCCTCCCCGGGCGCCCTTTTCGTCCCTTTGCGCCTGTTCATTCCGTTTGATCTGTTCCCAGTTCGCCTTGACCTGTTCGGCAGTTTCCACCTCCACCTCGCCAAAGACGTGGGGGTGACGGCGGACCAGCTTCTGACGCAGGGCCTCGGCGACATCCTCTATGTCGAAAGCACCGTCCTGACGGGCGATGTTGGCATGGAACAACACCTGCAGGAGAACGTCGCCCAGCTCATCCTCCATCGCTCCATCGGAGCCGGACCCGATCGCTTCGACCAGCTCGTAGGTCTCTTCTATCAGGTTCTTGACAAGGCTCTCATGGGTCTGGCGTCTGTCCCACGGGCACTCCTCTCGCAGCCTGGCCATAGTCCGTATGACCCCGACCAGGCCCCCGGGATCCGGGTCGAGGAACAGAGAGGTCCGGATCCCGGCCAGCCCCGGGTCGACGGCC
>DATHSX010000290.1:0-5087 GCA_035463935.1 Acidimicrobiia bacterium
CGGAAGCTGCCCGGGTGCAATCGCTCCTCGACGAGATTCGTCGGGGCATCGCCGCCGCCGAGGAGCACAAGGATGGTCTGGAGGCCGATGCGGAACGGCTGGAAGACGAGATCGCCCGCCTGCAGAGC
The DNA here is from genome assembly GCA_035463935.1 of Acidimicrobiia bacterium. GTDB lineage: Bacteria > Actinomycetota > Acidimicrobiia > Spongiisociales > ZC4RG35 > DATEEG01. The sequence goes on from DATHSX010000290.1 coordinate 129, forward strand.
TCGGAGGGAGAAGCGCCCGGGGCTCTCGGCTGGCCCTTGAACGGGAGCGTCAGCTCACCATTCGGCTACCGCATTCACCCCATACTCGGGGTCCGAAAGCTTCATACCGGCATCGACATCAACGGCTCCACCGGAGCTCCCATCGTGGCGTCGGCCGACGGCAGAGTGATCCTCGCCCAGACCTATGGCGGGTACGGCCGGGCTGTAGTCATTGATCATGGCGGCGGCATGTCGACTCTCTATGCGCATCAATCGGCGATCGGGGTGGCGGCGGGCCAGGTCGTGACTCGTGGTCAGGTGATCGGCTACGTCGGCTGCTCGGGGAGTTGTACCGGTCCCCATCTGCATTACGAGGTCCGGCTCGACGGCGTGCCGGTTGACCCGATGCAGTACCTCGGTTGAGATTCTCCGTGGCCGAAAGAACAGATGCCAAAGCCGAGGGCGTCAAGGTGGTGGCCTCCAATCGGCGGGCCCGTTATGACTATCAGATCCTCGACCGATTCGAGGCGGGCCTGGTGCTGGAGGGGTCGGAAGTGAAGAGCCTGCGGGCAGGGAAGGCCCAACTGAAGGACAGCTTTGCCCACATCCGCGACGGGGAGGTTTGGCTGGTAGGTGCCTACATCGCCCCCTATGACTTCTCCCGGGGCGGTGGGCACGAGCCCGAGCGAACCCGGAAGCTGCTGCTCCAGCGCCGCCAGATCGACCGGCTAGCGTCGAGGTTGGCCGAGCAGGGTCTCACCCTGGTCCCCCTCGACATTCACTTCCGGGCGGGACGGGTAAAAGTCGAATTGGGCCTGGCGAAGGGCAAACGCACCATCGACAAGCGAGAGACAATCAAGGCCCGCGATCAGCAGCGGGAGATCGACCGGGCCGTGAGAAAGCGCAGCCGGTAGGTCCTGGCGGACTGCCTACGGCGTGGTGCCCACTAGCATTACTTCTACCCATGGGGGTGACGTGGTTTCGACGTTGAGTGTTGAGGCGACGGAAGCGAGCCGAGGTCTCCGGAACCTCGTTAAAGAGCCGGAAAAACAAACACAAGTGCCGAAGACAACTTCGCACTGGCTGCCTAAGTAGCGCAGCCCGTCCGTCCGGGGGGAGCCCGCCTCGCCGGATCAGGGCGTCGCAAAGCGGGATGCGTCCTCCGGGGTCCGGGACCGGGGGGCAAAGATCGACTCCGGATAGGTTGGAGGGAAGCCCGCCGTTGGGGTCCCACCGACCGAACGCTCGCCGACGGCTGCGCTCGGAGATGCCGCCGCTGACGGCTCAACGGACCCGGGTTCGACTCCCGGCACCTCCACTGCTGCTCCCCACCGGCTGGGGAGCGCGAAATACTGCGGGACGGCACTTGGCGTCCTGCGGGAGCCGTTTAGATCGAGAGCCGGAGCTGGTTGGAGTCGGCCTCGTTCTTGGCGCTCAGGGGCGGTGGTGCCCGGCGGGGCTGGCGTTCGGGATAGCGCTGGAGATACGCGGACACAAGCCCGGGGCTGTCGCTTTCCAGCCAGCTGAGGAAATGGCTTCGGACCCCCCTCAGGTGCAGCTTGACCGGATGGCACCACTCAGCGCCCATCTCGGCGGCCGCTCGTCGCACGGCCGCGACCTGGTCGGGGCGGTCGGAAATCCCGGGCAGCAGGGGCGCCATCATCACTCCGCCGCGAATCCCGGCCTGTCGCAACTTTCCGAGTGCCTCCAAGCGCTTCCGGGGGTGGGGTGCACCCGGCTCGGTCCGGCGCCACACATCCTCGTCGACCGTGCCTACCGAGAAGCCCACGCTGACTTCGGCTGTTCTGGCCGCCTCTGCGATCAGGTCGAGGTCGCGCAGAACCAGCGGTGACTTGGTAAGGATGGAAAAGGGGTTCGCCCTCTCGGCCAGCACCTGGATGATTCCCCGGGTCAATCGGTACTTGCCCTCTGCGGCCTGATAGGGGTCGGTGTTGGTGCCCATGGCGATCGTTTCGCCCGACCAGCGGCCCGGGGCCAATTCTGCCTTGAGCAGGTCGACTGCGTTCACCTTGACGACGATCTGGGTGTCGAAGCCCTCGCCGGTGTCGAGTCCGAGATACTCGTGCGTGGGCCGAGCGAAGCAGTTGTGGCTGATCACCCCGTTCGCCACGAAGTCACCCGTGGTGGTGGTCAGGTCGAACATGGGCACGTCAATACCCAAAGCGGTGATACCGGTGACGTCGAGCCGGCCGCGGATCTTCAGCGGGGCGCCCAGGAGGCTGCGCTTGCGGCTGACGGCTGGGTCGACCAGCAGGAAGAACCGGAGATGCTCGGACATGCCGCCTCGAATCCGAACCGATGCCACCCGGGCGGGTATCGCCACCTTCTCCTGGATCGCGTCGAATCCGAAGTTGTCGAGTTGCGCCGTGATTTGGTCGAGAATCGCCTGGTCAGAGTTGCTGATGCGAAGCACGCCCTTGCTATGACTGCCCGCAGCGTCGAATACCCCGGCCAGGAAGCCGAGGGCCCAGTTCTCGGACGGCGCCTCGGGCCATTGCATGATCTGTCGAATCCGGTCCGCTCCCGCCCTGCTCGACGTCCGGATTGCCCAGCCGGGTCGGCGTGAGTCGTCGCCGGGAGCGGAGACGGACTCCGTCGTCGTGACCCCGCTTTGCAGCAGGTACCGGCGAGCCCGCTCCCCTGCTTCACGATCCACCAGAGCCAGGCGAAATCGCTGCACCGGGGATCGGTCCTTTCCGGGGCGCAGTCGGGGGTGCGTCCCGTTGGTCCCAAGGCCGCGGATGAGGCCGGACAGGTACCCTTGGCGATAGTCATCGTCTTCCTTGGGCGATACCGCGGTCCGATCGAATCCCACCAACCTGCTGTCGCAGGTGAGGTGGGGCCGGCGATCCCGACCCTGCTCCGGCCCGGCTACGTGTTTCCATCCGCGATCGGTCAGAAAGCGATGATCGGCGCTGGCAATCAGCACCGTGTCCCGGCCGGCCGTGATCCGATAGGCCGGTTTGATGGTCGACCAGGAATCGAGCACTTCCGCCTCCACGAAACGGCGGAAAGCACCCACCCGGCGCGTGCCATATACGCGGTCGCCCGGCCGAACTGCGCGGATCGGCTTGCTGCGGCCGTCGGCCATCAGGATCGGGGTGTCACCGGCCAGGCAGTAGACACACGCATGGCTGCATCCTCGATACGCATTGATCGTGTAGCGGAACCAGGGCGTGCCCGGTGGAGCCTCGTTGATGATTGACCGGGCCTCGATCTCATGAAAAGTCAGACCCCGGTACTCCCCCCGACCCACTACGCGCCGGGTGGGCTCGAACAGCCCGTCCTCGGATCCGGCTAGCTGACGCCAACGGAACTCGCCCACCTGCGGCACCATAGTCGAACAGGCGTTCGTATGGCAGGCCCTCTTGCCAGTGGGCGGTGTTCTGGGGCGGATGTCGGTCAATCCTGACCCCGCGCCAATGACGCGGCCCACGGTGTCCATGGGTTGGAGAACTGCGTATCTTCCCGGGCATGGCTTCGCCCAGTATTTACGACACAGCAGACACGGCCGCTATCCGTGAGCAGACCCGCCGATTTGTCGGCGAACGGGTGCTGCCCTTCGCCGACCGCTGGGAGGAGGAGGGCGCGGTCCCCCGCGCGGTGTTGCGGGAGATGGGCGCCATCGGCTTTTTCGGTCTGCGGGTACCAGAGGAACACGGTGGGGTTGGCCTCGGCGCCATGGCCACGGTCGCCCTGGCCGAAGAGTTGGGCCGTTCCACCTATGGGGGATTCGCCATCACGGCCCTCGTCCATACCGATCTGGCGATGCCGTACCTGCTCAACTTCGGTTCGGACCAGCAGAAGAAGCGCTGGCTCCCGGAGATGCTGACGGGTGACCTGTTGACCGCGATTGCAGTGACCGAGCCCGATGCCGGATCGGATGTGGCCTCCGTGCGGACCCGGGCCCGGAAGGACGGGGACGGCTGGCGGGTCGACGGCGCCAAGCTGTTTATCACCAACGGCGGCGTCGCCGACCTGGTATTCGTGGCGGTCCGGACGGACCCCGAGGCCCGCGGCTCCCGCGCCTTGTCGATTCTGGCGGTACCGAGGGGCACAGAGGGGTTCTCGGTGAGCCGGGCGCTTCCCAAGATGGGCTGGCGCTCATCCGACACCGCTGAACTGTCCTTCCAGGGCTGCTGGGTGCCTGCCGACCACCTGATCGGTGAGGAAGGCCGCGGGTTCTACTACATCATGCACAACTTCCAGAACGAGCGAATCGCGATCGCCGCCCAAGCCATTGGCGAGTCACAGCGGGCGCTGGAGCTGACCATCGAGCACGCTCGCCAGCGGAGAGTCTTTGGGGTGCCGCTGTTCGAGAAGCAAGCCGTGCGTCAGAGGCTGGCGATGCTTTCCGCCCGGGTGGAGGCAGGCCGGCTATTGGTGCATCACGCGGCGTGGCTCATGGATCAGGGGAAAGACCCGGTAATGGAGGTGTCGATGGTGAAGGCCCTGGTGGGAGAGCTGGCCAACGACGTCTTGTACGACTGTGTCCAGTTCCATGGTGGGATGGGATTCATCCAGGAGACCGCGGTCGAGCGTCTCTATCGAGATGTGCGAATCCACTCCATCGGGGGCGGCGCCACCGAGGTCATGCTGGACGAGATCGCCAAGCGGCTATGAACCGGCCAGACGATCCCGCGCCGCCTTGACCTCTCCGTTCTCGAGGGGACGGACGTACAGGTCGTACGCCATCCACAGGCTTTGGGCATATGGATACAGCACGATCGGAACCAGGCTGGTGATCCCGATCACGGTAGGTGCTACCCAATCCCACGGAACATTCGGCCAGGTGATTGCAAGCAAGAGGCCAAAGGAACCCAGAAAGGCGACCGTGGCCAGGGCGGTGTTGAAGGTCACCGCTCCCACCCAGTACCCCGACTCCCTCTCGAAGCGGTGCCCGCACGCTGGACAGTGGGGCCGCAGCTTCCACCATCCGACGAACGCTGGGCCGCCACA
>DATHSX010000291.1:0-1579 GCA_035463935.1 Acidimicrobiia bacterium
GGGCACCGGCCATCGCCCGGGACAACGCTGCCAGCGGGGTCGACTTGAGACCCTCGATCAGCATCAGTGCCACCAGCCCTGGGGCCTCGCGATCCAGCACTCGCCGGGTCGCCTCCGGGGTGACGTCGCGTGGGCCCAGACCAGTTCCTCCGGTGGACACCACCAGCCGCGCTCGGGCGCACAGCCCGCGCAGGGCCGCCTCGATCCGCCCCTGATCATCGGGGACCACCTCCCGGGCAACTACGTCATACCCGTGGGCAGCCAGCAGTCCGGCAACGACCTCCCCGGAGTCATCCTGGCGCGCCCCGACGCTGACTCCATCCGACACCGTTAGCACGGCAACGGCGAAAGGGATGGCGTCAGGCAAACTCTTCCCGATGGGCTCAGGTGGCGAAGAAGTCTTGGGGATCCGGAGGAATGGGGATTCCCCTGGCCAGCGCCAAACGGAATACCAGGAAGGTGATGATCACGGTGATCACCAGAGACCACGAGAGCCGCTGCCTCACCTCGTCGGACATGGGAGTCACCGACCGCGTCCCGGGGGCGGCGAGGAGGGTGACCACCGTAAAGAGGCCGTAAAGCGGAAGTTGCTGTATCAAGCCGGTGCCGGCGTCGGGCAGGAGGAACGCCACCGCCAGCAGCGCTCCTGCTATCCCGGGAAGCACCGCAATTCGACTCACGAAGCCGGTTCGCCGCGAGGCGGTGGCGATTTCCTGGCGGGAGGGGGCAAAAGCCAGGAATGCGGGAGCCGCAGCCAGTGACACGAGGATGAGGCCGATCGCTCCGGCTGCACCGATCACCACATCGATACCCGGGGGGAGATTGAGCGCCGCCAGGGCGGTCGCGACGTCCGAACCCCGGTCCAAGGGAGTGAGGGCCAGGGGGACGAATCCCTGACGGAAGCAATGAAGGATGAGCCAAAGGACGGTGAGGCGCGAGGCGTCGTGGGCCCGGCTGCCGGGATAGAGGGCCAGGAAGAAAGCCCCCGCCAGCAGCGCCGCGATCGCACCCCCCGCCAGAGCGAGGTCGCTGCCCTCGGCCAGGAACTCGACCCGGTTGTGATAGAGCACCGGCTCTCGATCCAGGATTACACCGAGGATGAGCCGGCCGAAGGAATCGACCAGAAGAGCAACCACCACCGCGAAGGTGGAGGCCAGCACCGAGTTGGTCAGCAGGGGCCAGACGGTCGACCGCCGGACCTCGTCAACTGAGACCGTCACGAACGGTCATGCTAAACGCCGGGTCGCTCCGGTAACAGGCTCTAGCTATACAGGGCCGGGTGGAACACGCTGGCGTTACAACCGAGCTCCCGCCCGCTCCTTATCTCCCCACGCCCGATCCGGCGATCTTCACCTCTACTGCGCTCTCCGCGTCCGGTTGGTACGCCGACGGCCAGCACGGCGGAGTGGTGAGCGCCCTGCTGGCGCGGGCTGTCGAGCGGACTCCGACACTGGCTCAAATGGAGCTGGCCCGGATCACGGTCGAGTTGTTTCGGGTGATACCCGTTGCCCCGCTCCGAGTCAGCACCGAGGTGTTGCGGGAGGGGAAGAAGATTCAGGTGGTCAGAGCAACGCTCTCG
>DATHSX010000292.1:0-10416 GCA_035463935.1 Acidimicrobiia bacterium
GACAGGAATCGGCGCCGTAAGGGCCAGTCGGGGGTGGAGCCACCGGGGACGTACCGGGACCCGAGCGCCAGGTCCGCCCCTGCTTCCACCGCCTGCACCAGCCGGGGAATGTCCCCCGGGTTGTGCGAGAAGTCGCAGTCCATCTGCACCACCACTTCGGCTCCCCGGTCCAAGGCCCGGCGGAAACCCTCGGCGTAGGCGGGACCGAGGCCCTCTTTGCGGGGACGGTGAATGACCTCGATGGCGCCAACGGTGGCGGCCAGTTCATCGGCGATGTCGCCCGTCCGATCGGGCGAGGAATCGTCCACGACGATCAGCTGATAGCCGTGGAGGAGGACGGCTGCCGCCAGGTGGGGCAAGTTGTCGCGTTCGTTGAAGGTGGGAACGACGACCGTTACTTGCTCAGATCGCACAATCGCGACAGATCATCTTCCGCCGATTGGCAATCTGGCTGGTCCTCTTGACGAGGAAGCAAGACTGGCAGACGAACTCGCCCTCCCGGACGGCATGGGCATCGAGGTCCATGGTCAGCTCTTCGCGTCGGATGGCCCTCAGCTCGGCGACCTCATCGACCAGGATGGACTCGGACACCTCATCCTCGAGTAGCTCCAGCTCCTCGGCCTCGAGCTCGTCGAGGGCTTCATCGGCTTCGCCTTCCTCATCTTCGGCGAACTCCTCATCCTCGTCCTCGAACTCGGCGACGTCTGCTTCGACCTCGGCCTCGACCTCGACCTCGAGTTCGGTCTCCTCGAGCTCGACCTCCTCGTCCTCGTCGTCTATTTCGATGTCCTCATCTTCGAGCTCCTCGGCCTCGATCTCCTCTTCGAATTCGGGCTCGAGTTCTTGGACTTCGGTGGTCTTCTTGCGTGCCATGTGGTGTTGCAACCCCCTGAGAGCGGCGGGAGTATAAGTCCCCGGTGTGCTAGCCCCCTAACGGTTCCGATTCCCCCCTGCCGGTCGTCCCGACCGAAGAGTCAAATTTTGAGATCGAGGGCGCCGGGGAGAACCGAAACCTTGACCGGGGTATTCCCGACCAGATCGCCGTCTGCTTCCACCGGCCACGGAAGGGAGGTGGCCAGGGTGAAGCCGGGCGAGGAGTAGCGGCGGACCGCGGGGTCGGTGAGGTGCAGCCCCTTGATGATCTTTGGCACCAACCGCACGGCCTCCGGTTTCTTGCAGTTGATCACCTGAACGTCGAGCCTTCCGTCGTTGAGCAAGGCCCGGGGAGCCACGTTCCACCCCCCGGCAAAGAACTGGGCGTTGGCGAAGATCACAGCCAGGGCAGGCCCCTCGTGTACCCGGTCACCCAGGTCGATCCTGGTCTGCGCCGGCGGAAACCCGGGCAGACGGCGCAGGAAAGCCAGCGGATAACGGGCTCTACCCCAGCCCCGGCCCAGAGCTGGGGCGCTTTCAGCCGCGGCCGCCCCCACGCCGGCCTGGGCCACGTTGGCGAAGTACCGAGTGCCCCAGTCGCCCTCCAACCTGCCGATGTCGATCGCGTAGCTGCCGTCCCCCGCCAGGTGGCGGGCAGCCTGCTCGAGGACTTGGGGGATGCCGAAGGTACGCAGCAGGTCGCAGCCGGTGCCGGAGGGCAGCACCGAGAGGAGCGGCCGGGTGCTCCACGCCAGGGGAAGCATCTGGTTGATAGCCAGGTTGACGGTCCCATCCCCGCCGACCACGCCTAACCGCCATCGTTCCTCGCGGGCGGCTCCGGCGATTCTGGCCCCCATCTCCTCGGCGGTTTCGGGCATCTCGAGGTCGGCCTCCACTCCGGCGTCCTCCAGGGCCCTCTCCACCCGCCCCGGATCAAGCGGGCGGCGGCCGGCGGATCCGTTGAGCAGCACCAACCAGGGTGGATTCACAGCCGGGAAGGTAGCTTATTGGCGACTGGCTATTGGCGACGGACTATTGGCGATTGGCTATTGGCGATTGGCTATTGGCGACTCGCCCACCCCGTTCCCGACTGCCCTCGCCCGCTCGTCGGCTACTAGCCCACCCCCATGGCCGCCACCACCCCGCGGTCGATTGCCCCCAGCACGGCGCGGGCTTCGGTGGCGAGCTCGGGCGACACATCCCGCAGCTGGCGGACGAGATCGACCAGCTGGCGGGACACGCGGACGAAGTCGCCGGGCGCCAGCCGGAGCGAGGCCAGATCATCGAGGCTCTCCCCGTTCGCCCAGTCATAGGCCAGCGTGGCGAACCCCGGGTCGGGCCGGCGGGTAAGGGGCAGCCGAAGGGCCCGTTCCCGCAGGGCCAACTCCTCGGATATCGCCTCCAGCTGCGCCCAGCGGTCGGCCAGGAGGGCCGTCGGCCACACGGGCACCAACCTCTCTTCGGTCCTCGGCTCGTACACGAAGCAGGAGGCAAAGGCGGCCAATTCGGGAACGTCGAGGCCCCAGAAAAGCCCCCGCTCCAGCGTCTCGGCCAGGAGCAGGTCCATCTCGTTGTAGATGAAGCGGAGCCGTTCCCCGCGGGGCGTCAACACCCAGCCACCGATGTACCCGAACTCGTCCAGGAGCTGGACGATGGACTGGAAGTCCTCCACCAATCCGAGCCCGGACTGGCGGAGATCGGCCGAGATCTGATCCAGACGTTTGCGGGTCCGAGCCGCCCGCCGGGCCCATTTGACGTGGGTGTCCAGATCGGAGCAATCGGCCACGGGGTGCTCTATCCGGCGGTTCTCCGGTTGCGGAGAGGGTTCGCTCGCCGTCGCGGGAGCTATGCGCCGGAGCATGCGCAGGGCGTCCTGCTGAAAACGCCGGTCTTTGGGGGCGAACGGTTTGGGCAGGTCGATGGTGGTCCGCTTCCCGGTCCCGGCCACGACTTCCCTCATCCCCAGGGCCACCACTCGTCCGGCGGTGCCCAGCGCCAGCAGCTTCATTCCCCCGCCCTCCCGCCTGATCCGCCGGAGGATGACGTACCGGCCCTGGCGGGGCCCGCCGGGGATGTCGATGACGTCACCGGGATGAAGCCGCCCCACCAGATCTACCTTTCTCGGAGGAGGGCCGGCATCGGCCAGGGTCAAATACTCGTCGATCGATCCGAGTTCGCACTTGGCCCGGGCCTCTTCCTCGTCCAGGCGCCCCTCGAGATCGGCCAACAATTGCACGGCCGCCGAACGGTCCTCTTGTCTCTGGAACTGGCCGAAGGAGGCAGCCAATAGCTGCTCTGCCGTCTCCCGGTCATAGTTGGCCGCCAGATTCGCCGCCATGTTGTAAGTCGCCCGGAAGCTCGAACGCAGCGGATGGCTGCCGGCGGCGGCCACCGCGGTCACCTGGGAGAAAGGAACAAACGGCGAGTGGAGCACCACCCCGTAGCCGACCACGTCAATGCCCCGCCGACCGGCCCGCCCGGTGAGTTGGGTGTAGTCGCCGGGAGGCATGATCTCGTGGCCCTCCCCGGTCCACTTGCTCAGGCTCTCCAGGACGACGGTGCGGGCCGGCATGTTGATACCCAATGCCAGGGTCTCGGTGGCGAACACCACCTTGAGCAGACCCGCTGCGAACAGTTGCTCGACCGTCTCCTTGAAGGCGGGAACCATCCCGGCATGGTGCGGCGCCACCCCCGCCTCCAGTTCAGACACCCAGCGGGGATAGTCGAGCACCGCCAGGTCGTCGTCCGACAGGTGAGCGGTCCGCCGCTCGGCGAAGGCCCTGATCGCCTCCCGTTCGTCGGGGGTCGTCAGCCTGGTTCCGGCCTCGAGGAGCCGCAGGGCGGCGGCGTCGCAACCTGCTCGGGAGAAGATGAAGTAGATGGCGGGAAGCATCCCCTCGCCAGCCAGGTGCTCGACCGTTTCCACCCGGCCGGGAGTGGCGAAGCGGTTGCGGCGGCCCCGTTCCAGGCTCAGGATGTGCTCGAGCTTGGGGTTGGGGCGCTGCCGTCCGTCGCGAGTAGAAAACGTGGGCATCAGGCGGAGGGCATCAGCCACCCTATCCCGGAACAGGTAGCGCGGTTCGAGCGGGATGGGCCGGTCCATCGATATCACCAGATCCGTCGGCCCCCGCCGTTCTCTAACCCAGGCGGCGAATTCCTCGGCGTTGGCGATGGTGGCCGAGAGGCACACCAATTGCATCCGGCGCGGACCATGGATGATCACTTCCTCCCAGACCGCCCCCCGGTAGCGATCCTGCAGGTAGTGGACCTCATCGAGCACCACGGCCCCCACCCGGTCGAGGGCGGCGGAGCCCGCATAGATCATGTTGCGCAGGACTTCGGTGGTCATCACGACCACTTCGGCATCGCCGTTGACGACGTTGTCCCCCGTGAGGAGTCCTACCCGCTCCGAGCCGTAGGTCGCCACCAGGTCGCCGTACTTCTGGTTGCTCAGGGCCTTGATCGGGGTGGTGTAGAAGGCCCGTTCGCCGCGCTCCAGGCTCAGGTGGACCGCTCCCTCCGCTACCAGTGTCTTCCCGGCTCCGGTGGGAGCGGTGACCACCACGCTGCGTCCGGCGGCCACCGAGGCGATCGCCTCACGCTGGAAGTCGTCGGGTTGGAAAGCGAGCCCGGCGAAGAACCTCTCCACCGACGAGTTGTCCCGGGCCATCAGCGCCGCAGCACCAGCTTGATGATCCAGATCGTAAGCTCATAGAGGAGGTAGAGGGGGACGACCATGGCGGCCAGGGTCAAAACGTCTCCGGTCGGGGTGATGGCGGCAGCGGCAATGGTGATGACGAGCACGGCCCACCTTCGGCCGCGCCCTAGGGCGCGGCTGTCGATCACCCCGGCGGCGGCCATGGCAAAGAGGAAGACGGGGAACTGGAAGGTCACCCCGAAGGCCAGCAGGAGTCGGAGAACGAACGAGTAGTAGGGACCGATCCGGAGGTTGTTCTCCACGTCAGGGAATATGCCCAGCAAGACCTGCAGAGCGCGGGGCAGCAGCCAGTACCCGAAGAGGACCCCTCCGGTGAAGAGCACCACGAAGGCGCTCACGATCGGCACCACCCACTTCTTCTCCTTGCGGGTTAGTGCCGGGCTGACGAAGGCCCAGATCTGATAGAGGATGACGGGGCTGGCGAGGAGGATTCCGCCGAAAAAGGCGACCCGCATCAGCACCCCGAACTCCTCACCCGCCTCGAGGCTCTGAAAGCTGTTGCCGGGGGCGGCCTCCCGGTAGGGAAGCTCGAGGATCTCGGTCAGGGGGCTGGCAAAGACCAGGGCGACGATGCAGGTGATCGCCAGAGCGAGGGCGACCTTGATGATGCGCTTCCGGAGCTCGGCCAGATGGGCCAGGATTGGCTGGGGTTGGTCTTCGCTCACACCGGCTGTCATCCCGGGCCCTCGACCGGCGGGTGTCCCTGCTCGATCCGGTCGAGGTCGGCGAGCGCCTCTTCCGGCGTGGGGCCACTCACGGGTTTGGGGCCGTTCCACTTCAGCCTGGTCGGGTTGGTATCGGCCGCCAATCGGGCGGTGTCGCGCACGGCCTTTCGTACCTCACGGACCGGATCGGTGAGCTCGGCCTTGGCCTGCTGCACCTCGGCGACCTCAGCCTCCAGACCCGCTCGCATCTCCCGGGCCGCTACCCGCAGCTCCCGGGCCCATCCGCCCAGCTTGCGAGACAGCTCCGGCAGTCGCTCCGGCCCGAATACCACCAGAGCCACGAGGAGTATGACGATCCACTCGCCACCCTGAACCATATGGGGCCATGCTAGGTGCCCCTGGTTTTGCGTGGTCCACACGCGAAAACACCCCGGCGAGTGAAGGGGATCCGGGGGACCGCCTTCACCCGGCGGGATGTTTTGGTTAGCCGGCGAGCAGACGGAAGGGATCGGGCTCGGCGGCGAGTGCGGCTGCGAAAGCGTTGATTTCTGCTTCGGTGATCGGATCGGGATTGATCACTTCGTAGCTGACTCCGGTGGCGAGGAGGACGCTCACCACCCGGGCGTTGGCCGGGCGGCGCTGCACCGTCGCACACGTCGGGCACACGAACCGATAGCTGCCTTCATCCTGGCTGGGATTGAGTTCGAGTGCCAGATCGGCGGGTGTCAGCTGTATGTCTCCGCACCAGCTACACGTTGTCTTGATGGTGGTCATCTGGTCGTCTCCGCCTTTCCAACCTTGTGCTGCTGGTATCGGCGGAGGCCCATACAAACTTGAGGTAACCACTGCGATCCAATCGAACTGATTAGTCCCCGTATAGGGCGAGGATGCGCCGTCTCTGCTCGGCGAGCGCCCCGGCCACCTCGGGCCCTTCGAGCAGCCGGCCATGTGGTCCCAGACGGAGCAGGAGGCGGGCCGCCACCAGTGGATCAGCCGCGCTGAACTCGATGGTGGTCTGCTCGCTCTCCTCGGAGAGCACTGCAACCGGGTAGTAGTCGAGCACCCAGCGGGCGGCCCGGTCGAGGGCGATCGTGCAGCGGACGTCTTCGACCGACGGCGTGTAACGAACCTCGGGAGGTGGGACCGTTTCGGGCGGCGCGAACTTGTCACCCGTGACCCGAGCCTCCCTGATCCGGTCCACCCGGAAGATCCGTTCCGCCCCGGCCAACCGGCAATGAGCGGAGAGGTACCAGTTGCCGAGTGACGAGAAGACCGACCAAGGCTCCACCTGGCGGGTCGTGGTCTGGTCGCGGCTCAAGGAGGTGTAGATCAGCTCCACGACGCCGCGGGTCGTAGCCGCTTCCCGGAGGAGCGCCACCAGCCGGGGTTCGCCGGCGAGATCCACATCGATGATGCCGCTCGCCTCCGGTAGCAGCACCTTCGTCAGCTTCTTCACGGCCGAGGCGAGGGTGTCACTCGCCTGACCGGAACCGACGACCGCCATACCCGCCGCCAGCAAGGCCAGTGCCTCGGCCGGAGCCAGCCGGGGAGCCCGCGAGAAGTAGTCGGCCGTGTCCACCAGTACCTGGTCGCCGTCGATCTCAGCAACCATCAGGTCTCCGGGTCCGTAGCCGGGCAGCCCGCACATGAACACGATCCCCAGGTCTTCGGCCAGTTGGGCGGGCGTGTAGCCGAATCGCTCGCAGACTTCCGTGACCCGCACTCCGGGATGGGCGATCACCCACGGGAGCATGGCCAGGATCCGCGACAGCCTGGAGGCAGTGCGACTCACCGCTCCCTCCTTCGCCTTCTCACGCGATGCCCTTTACACGGTCGACGACGGCATGACGCAGTTCCGCGGGCGAGACCACTTCGGCCCCGTCGCCAAAAGAGAGGATCCAGCCCAAGAAGGCCTCCCGGTTGGCCACGGAGATCGTGACCTCCAGGCTGCCGTCCGTTTGCGGACTGGGCGACCGCGCTCCGAGCTGGCGGGCGGCCCACCAGGCAATCTCGGCCGAAAATCTGATGACCGCTTCGACGGCATCATCGGTGCCTGCCTCCCAGGGCATTGAGTCGAGAGCCGCCGCCACCTTGAAGCCCCCCGGTCGGGTGAAGGCATCTGCCGGCTCTTCCACCTTGATCCGCCCCATCCGGTCGACCCGGTAAACCCGGTCTCCATGGCTGGTCCGGCCAACCAGATACCAGTGCCCCCGGCGGTGCCCGATCCCGAAGGGTGCCACCCGCCGCTGAGTGTCCTTGTAACGGAAGGTGACCACCCGCCGCTCCGACACCGCCTGGAAGAGATCGCCGAGGGCCCCCGCCGCCGCCCCCAGGTCCGCGGCCAGAGGCTCGATCGCTCCGGTGAGCCGGGCGCCACCCAATTTCAGCACTGCCTCGGGCGCGGCCGGCTCTCCCCCCAAGCGAACCGCCTGGGCCGCCAGTAACAACGCCACCCGTTCCTCGTCGGTGAGACCTGGGTCGGCCAGCCGGTACTTGTCGGGATCCACCATGTACCCGTGCTCCACTTCCCATCCGTCCGTCGGCTGCAACTCCAGGGGGATGCCGATGCTCCGCAAGAGCTCCTTGTCCCGCTCGAACATGCGGTGAAAGGCCTCCTGGGAGTCGGCGGAGTAGCCCGGGATGGTGTGGCGGATCTCCTCGGCTGTAACCGGCCGGGAGGAGGTGAGCAGCATGGCCAGGAGGTTGATCAGCCGCTCGAGGACGTTCTTCATCTGGTTCCGCCAGTTGCCAGTCGCTGGTGGCCGCCTGCCGACTTAAAGAGACTCAATCAAACGATCCACTCGATCGTCATAAGCCTTGAACGGGTCCTTGCACAACACCGTCCGCTGGGCCTGGTCGTTCAGCTTGAGATGGACCCAGTCGACGGTGAAGTCCCGGCGCTTGGCCTTCGCCGCTTTGATGAACTCGCCCCGCAGCCGTGCTCTGGTCGTCTGGGGGGCACTGACCATCGCCTGGGTGATATCGGCGTCATCGACCACCCGGTCGACCATGCCCTGGCGGGACAACAGGTTGTAGATGCCCCGGTTCCGGTCGACATCGTGATAGGAGAGATCGAGCATCGCCAACCGAGGATGCGATAGCGGCAGCGACCGCTGCTCCCGGTATCGCTCCAGCAGGCGGTACTTGATCACCCAGTCGACCTCCCGGTCGAGGGAGAGCGGGTCCTTTTCCAGGCCGGTCAGGAGATGCTCCCAGCGGTCCACGGCTGCCTGGACCTCGGTGGGAAAGCCCGGGCTGCGCGAAAAGCGCACCACCCGGTCGAAATACTCCCACTGGATGTCCAGCGCCGACAACTCGCGCCCGTTGGCCAGGCGCACCTTGCGCCGGCAGGTGAGGTCATGGGCGATTTCGCGGATCGCTCTGATCGGGTTTTCCAGCGACAGGTCCCGAAAGACCACATCTCGCTCGATCATCTGGAGCAGGGCTACCACGGTCCCCACCTTGACGCTGGCGGCGTACTCGCTCATGTTGGAGTCACCAGCGATGACGTGCAGCCGCCGGTAGCGCTCGGCATCGGCGTGAGGCTCGTCCCGGGTGTTGATGATCGGCCGGCTCCGGGTGGTCGCCGAGGAAACGCCCTCCCAGATGTGCTCGGCCCTCTGCGCCATCGAGTAGGTGGTGCCCCGGGGGGTTTGCATCAGTTTTCCCGCCCCCAGAAAGACCTGGCGGGTCACGAGGAAGGGGATCAGAACGTCGACCGTCTTGTGAAAGTCCTTGTGACGGCTGACCAGATAGTTTTCGTGACAGCCGTAGGAGTTGCCGGCCGAGTCGGTGTTGTTCTTGAAGAGGTAGATCTCGCCCCGAATCCCCTCCTCCTCCAGACGCTGTTCGGCGGAGTGGACCAGAGACTCGAGGATCCGCTCCCCCGCCTTGTCGTGCGCCACGACGTCTTTCAGGGAATCGCATTCCGGCGTGGCGTACTCGGGATGGCTTCCCACGTCGAGATAGAGCCGCGCTCCGTTCTCCAGAAAGACGTTGGAGGACCGTCCCCACGAAACCACCCGGCGAAACAGATAACGGGCGACTTCGTCCGGTGAAAGCCGGCGCTGTCCCCGGAGGGTGCAGGTCACCCCGTATTCATTCTCCAATCCGAAGATGCGGCGGTCCACTACCGAGGAGGCTAACCGGGCGGACCCCGAAACTTTTGGCGCGTGCGAGCGACACCATTGCGTCGTGGCGACGCACCAGAATCCGTGACGAGCTAAGTGAAGATCGACATGCGCCGGCCGTCGGGGTCGCGCAACCAGCAGTGCCGGGCTCCCCAGGGCTGATCCTGGGGCGGCCCTTCCACCTCTACGCCTCGGTCGAGCAGGCGCCGGTGCACCGCGTCGACATCGTCGACATAGACGCTGATCTCGGTGCGGGTGCCCGGCCCGGGGTCGCCCTGTTCCATCCCGATGTGGAATCCGCCGCCCCCGCCGACCCGAACGTAGCCGGGGTACTCCATCAGCACCTCCAGGCCGATGGCCTCGGTCCAAAAGGCCCTGGCCGCGGCCAGGTCACCGACCGGCATGAACAGGTGGGAAAGGAGGGCACCCATCTACCCATTCTGGCGGGCCGAACGACAGGCGAGCCAAACGAGGCGCCAGGCCCCGCGAGGAGGGCGTCAGCCCACTTCGGCTGACGTCAGCCGGCGGAAGGCCCGCCGGCCGTTGCGGCGGTCGAGCACAGCCGCCTCCCAGCCCTCGGGGTCGCGCCCCTCGGCGGTACGGAAGGCCGACTTGCCGATTTCGAGAGCGGCCTCCAAGGTCATTCCCTCCGTCCATTGCTGACGCAATGCCTCGACCAGGGCCTCGGCCTTGCCCCCGATGGCGGCCACCCGCCGCTCATCGTTGAGGGTGCCGTCGTAGCTGATGCGGTACATGCGGTTGGGCTCCCCCACCTCGGCGACCAGCACCTCGACCTCGAAGGGCTTGGGTTCCCGGGAAAAGATCGCCCCGAGCGCCTCAGAAAAGTTGGTGGCGAGGGCCTGGGCGTTGACGTCGTCGCGGCTGTAGAGATAGCCCATCAGGTCGGCCTGGCGGATCCCGGCCTTGCGCAGGGTCTCGAACTCGTTGTACTTGCCCACACCGGCGAAGGCGATCCGGTCGTAGACCTCGCTGATCTTGTGCAGGGCGGTAGACGGGTTCTCGGCGAGGA
>DATHSX010000293.1:0-2689 GCA_035463935.1 Acidimicrobiia bacterium
ACCCGAGATACACGGTCAGCGACCCTCGGCCGTGCTCCTCGCGGGTGACGCGCTCCCGGGCCCGGGCAACCTTGCGGTCTCGGTCGCTGTCGCTGTCGGTCAAGACTCGAGCTCGTCCAGAGCGAGGTTGAGCTCCAGCACGTTGACATACCGGCGACCGATCCAAAATTCGGCAAGGTCGTCGATGAGCGCCTGCACCGTGGACTCGTCGACGCCACGGGACGAGGCCACCCGGGGTGCCTGCCAGCGGGCCGCCGCAACCGATATATGTGGGTCCAGCCCCGAGCCGGAGCGGGTGATCAGGTCGACGGGAACCCCCTCGCCATACCGAGCTACCCCATCGGCGATAGCTCCGATCAGGTCAGGGTGGGTGGGACCGAGATTGGAGGGATAGGCAAGCGACCGCGCCGTTGGGTCCAGGTCGGGATTGGCGTTGTAGCCCGAAGCTGATGGCCGAGGCCAAAAGTACTCCTCGCTCGCAAAGGGCTGGGCCAGCAGCCTGCTTCCAACCACCGTCCCATCGTGTTCGACCAGCGAGCCATCCGCTTGGTCCGCCCACATCAGCTGCGCGATGGCGGTGATGAGCATCGTGTACCCGAAGCCGAGAAGGGTCGTGAGAACCAGCATTGCCAACAGGGAACGAACCACTTGCCTCATGACAACCACCCCAAGGCATTGAGTACCAGATCGATGGCCTTGATTCCCACGAAGGGCACGACCAGCCCGCCGAGTCCATAGATGAGCAGGTTTCGATAGAGGATCGAGGCTGCCCCCCTCGCCTTGGTCCTCACCCCGCGCAGCGACAGCGGCACTAGGGCAATGATGATCAGGGCATTGAAGATCACCGCCGAGGTGATCGCCGACTCCGGAGTGCCGAGAGCCATGATGTTCAGCGCATCGAGGCGCGGAAGCACCGACGCGAACATTGCGGGGATGATGGCGAAGTACTTGGCGACATCATTGGAGATCGAGAACGTCGTGACGGCTCCCCTGGTCATCAACAACTCCTTGCCGATCCTCACCACCTCGATGATCTTGGTCGGGTCCGAGTCGAGATCGACCATGTTGGCCGCTTCCTTCGCCGCCGCCGTGCCGGAGTTCATGGCCAAGCCGACATCGGCCTGGGCGAGGGCAGGAGCATCGTTAGTGCCGTCACCAGTCATTGCCACCAGCCTTCCCCCGCTCTGCTCTGTGCGACTCAGTTCGAGCTTGTCTTCGGGGGTGGCCTCGGCGAGGTAGTCGTCGACACCGGCGTCGCCGGCAATCACCGAGGCGGTGAGGCGGTTGTCTCCGGTGATCATGACGGTGCGGATCCCGAGTCTGCGCAACTGATCAAACCGCTCAGGCAGACCAGGCTTCACAGTGTCAGCCAATTCGATCACGCCCAGAGCCACTCCGTCGACGGCAACCGAAAGAGGCGTGGCCCCGCGTCCCGCTACGCGCTCGGCCAACTCCTCGAGTTGGGCTGGAGCCGATGGAACCAACTTGCGGATCGCTCCGCCTGCTCCTTTCCACGACGCCCCTCCCGCATAACGGACGCCGGAGAGACGGGTTGAAGCCGAGAAGGGCACGAACTCGTCGTCGGGAGGGGGCAGGGCGGCGACGCCCCGCGCGAGCGCCAGCGTGGCTATCGACCTGCCCTCGGGCGTGTCGTCTCGATATGAGGTGCGGGCGGCGGCTGTCGCGAGGACGAGTTCGTCGACGCCATCCAGGGGCCAGAAGGCAGCCGCCAACCGGTTGCCGAAAGTGATGGTTCCGGTCTTGTCGAGCAACAGCGTGTCGCAGTCGCCAGCCGCTTCCACCGCCTTGCCCGAGGTCGCCATCACGTTGAACCGGGTGACGCGGTCCATTCCGGCGATACCGATCGCGGAGAGCAAACCGCCGATCGTGGTCGGGATGAGCGTTACGAACAAGGCCACCAGCACCACCGGATCGGCCGGTGTTTTCGGTGTGACCAGGGTGGTGATCGGGTATAAGGCCGTGCACACCACCAGGAAGACCAGAGTCAACCCGGTGAGGAGCAGCGACAGGGCAACTTCGTTAGGCGTCTTCTGGCGGTTGGCGCCCTCCACGAGAGCAATCATCCGGTCGAGGAAGGTCTCGCCCGGGTTGGCGGTCACTCGCACCAGCAGCCAGTCCGAGACCAGCGTGGTGCCACCGGTGACCGACGAACGAATATCGGTTCCGGGCTCTTTCAGAACCGGGGCCGACTCGCCGGTGATGGCGGCTTCGTTGACGAACGCAACCCCGGCCACCACTTCGCCGTCTCCCGGAATGACCTCACCGGCCTCAACCCGCACGAGATCCCCGGCTCTGAGAGTGGCTGAGTCGACCATCTGATAGTCGACGGAATCGGTGCCGCCCAAGATCCGGCGAGCGGTGGTCGATGCTCTGGTAGCGCGGAGGCTGTCGGCCTGCGCCTTACCCCGAGCCTCGGCGAGAGCCTCGGCGAAATTGGCAAATAGGACCGTGAACCACAGCCAGGCCGAGATCCAAACCGCGAAGGCGGAGCCGGTGGAGGGATCGCCGTCTGCGACCCGGACGATCGACATGATGGTTGTGATCACGGCTCCGATCTCCACCATGAACATCACGGGATTCCTATAGAGGGTGAAAGGGCTGAGCTTCCCAAAGGCGGCGGCTAGGGCCCCTTTCATAAGTACACCCCGGAAGAGGCCAGGGCTGTTCA
>DATHSX010000294.1:0-2044 GCA_035463935.1 Acidimicrobiia bacterium
ACAGTTGCTGATTGGCCCCTGGGGACTTATGTCGTCGCTTCTTCGGGGATCGCGGCCCCGGCGGGGGTAGGCGAAAAGCGGAGCCTGGCCGCCACCTTCTCCTCGTCGAGCTTGCTGGGGAAGCGAACGTGCTTGATCGCAGCGCCCTGGGATTGGGCCTTGGCCACGAGGGCGTCGATCAGGTCCGAAAGCTGCTCGGCATCCTGGCCGCAGCCCGGGCACTGAGGCCCGGTCAGACTCAACCATCCACACGCCCGACACATCCAACCTGGCTCCATGCTGGTCCCGGCCACAATCAGCTGGTCGATCGCTCCCAGGTTGGCAGCAGCCGCCGTGTCGGCCAGCCCGGCTGTGGCCAGCCCGTGCGCCCGGGCCAGCTCCAGCGTCGTGGTGATGAGGGAGTCGGCCAGGCGCTGCTCATAGCCCTCCTCCAGCTCGGCCGTTGTCTGGGCAAGGCTCGCCGGAGTGGTGGTATGAAGGTCGGCGGTGAAGGTTCCGGCCACGAGTCTGGTGAGCGGCTCGCCCATCTGACCCAGCAACTCGGCAATGGCTTCCTCCCGGCCGCCGGCGAATATCGCCTCCACCCCGTGATCCTGCACCAGACGGCCCAGGCGGTCTGCTACTTCTCGATAGTGACGCGTATGGATCTCCTCGGTGCGATTGCGCGATCGATGCTCGTCAAGCCCGTGCCATCCGCCGATGACGGCCTTGCGAATTGGGCTGGTGTTGATGGTGGCCTTGTCCAGCACCTCCCCCATGTACGTCACCGAGATCTCGGTCTGGCGAGGGTCGGCCAGGACCGTCGCCAGGGTATGGAAGTATCCGAGCGCGGCCCGGTAGGGACGAAGGTAGGGGCGCAGCCCGATCGTGGCCACATCCCAGGCGGACTCGGGAAGGATGATGAATTCATTCAGGGCCGGATGGCCACCGACAAATAACGCGACCGTCTTGCCGGCGGCGGCGGCGATGCGCGGCTGCATCTGGCGGATCCTGTCAATGGCGTCTCGCACGGCCATTCGGGCACCGCGATCCGAGGTTGCCGATTCGGCTTCGATCCGCTCCAACAGACCGTGGAGTTGGGCGCTCACGGCCCGGCCCGCCCCGAAAGCCGAACCGGGGGACACATAGACGGACACAATGGGCTCGTCCTGGCTGACGACGGTTTCGAGGTCGGCGAGCTTCTTGTGGAGTTCGGTGACCATTTGGTCCCAGCACCTCCTGTCTAGCTGGACTTCAGAGTATCCGCTTCGGCCCGGTTGGTGCCCAGGGCATCAAGTCCCTACTAATCCCACAAGCCCACGGGGGAGGAATGTGGCTAGCGGTCCGTCGGCTCGGGACGTTCGGCACTATCGGGCTCCCGCGGACCTCCCTTAGGTTCGGTGGAGAAATATCGGAAGGTGGCAATGAAACGCCTGCTCGTTCTAGGTGCCGGCACGGCCGGCACGATGGTGGTCAACAAGCTGCGCCCGCGACTGGCGGTTGATGAATGGGATGTGACCGTCGTCGAACCCTCGGCGCTGCATCTCTATCAGCCCGGTCTCCTTTTTGTGCCATTTGGGCGGTATGAGCCATCTGACCTGCTCAAGGCCACCCGCCCGTTGCTGGCCAAGGGCGTGACTTTCGTGCAGGGCGAGGTCGACCGGGTCGAGCCGGCCGCCGACCGAGTGTTGCTCACGGATGGTCGCAGCCTCGCATACGACCAGTTGGTGATCGCCACCGGAACCCATCCCCGACCCGACATGACTCCGGGTATGACCGGACCCCAGGCGGGCAAGACAGTCCACGAGTTCTTCACTCTGGAAGGGGCCCGGGCGTTGCGCGATGTCCTCCGGGTCTGGCGCAAAGGCAGGCTGGTCGTCCACCTGACCGAGCTACCCATCAAGTGTCCGGTGGCGCCGCTCGAGTTCGCCTTCCTGGCCGATGACTTCTTCCGTCGTGCCCGGGTGCGCCAAGACGTCGAAATCACGTTTGTGACCCCGCTCTCCGGGGCTTTCACCAAGCCCATTGCCGCCAAACAACTGGGCGGAATGCTGGAACGCCGGGG
>DATHSX010000295.1:0-8792 GCA_035463935.1 Acidimicrobiia bacterium
CTTGATGACGATGTTCATGGCCGGACCCGCGGTGTCTTTGAACGGGTCACCCACCGTGTCACCGATCACCGCCGCTTTGTGGGCGTCGGAGCCCTTGCCGCCGAAGGCGCCCGCCTCGATGAACTTTTTGGCGTTGTCCCAGGTCCCACCCGAGTTGGCCATGAAGATGGCGAGGAGAAAGCCCGTCACCAGAGCCCCGGCCAAAAACCCGCCCAGCGCTTCGACATCAACCAACCCCACGACGACAGGAGCGGTCAGGGTGAGGGCCGCCGGGACGACCATCTCGCGGAGCGCACCACTTGTCGCTATGTCCACGCAGCGGGCGTATTCCGCCCGGACTCCCGGTCGTCCCTCCGCCAGCCCGGGGATCTCACGGAACTGCCGACGAACCTCATCGATCATCCGGTTGGCCGTCCGGCTTACGGCGTTCATGGTGAAAGACGAAAAGAGGAAAGGAAACATGGCTCCCAGAAAGAGCCCGGCGGTCGTCGAAGCATTGACGAGATTGATCGAGTCGAGTGACACCGCCTCGGTGAAGGCCGAGAAGAGGGCTAAGGCGGTAATAGCAGCAGAGCCGATCGCAAAGCCCTTCGCCACCGCGGCGGTGGTGTTACCCAGCGCATCGAGAGCGTCGGTAGCGAGGCGGACCTCCGGCGCAAGACCGGCCATCTCGGCGATCCCGCCGGCGTTGTCGGCGATCGGACCGTAGGCGTCGACCGATACGGTGATCGCCAGTGTGGCCAGGACCCCGATGGCGGCGATCGCCACCCCGTAAATACCTCCCCCTTCGCCCATCGCCCAAGCACCGGCGGCAAACGCCGCCACGATTCCCCCCGCCACCACGATCACCGAGTAGGCCGCCGATCGCATGCCTTGGGATAGGCCGGAGATGATCACGGTGGCCGGCCCGGTTTGAGACTGCCGGGCAACCTCTTTCACCCCTCGGTAGTGGTCCGAGGTGAACCATTCCGAGATCTGGCCGATCGCCAGCCCGACGGCCAGGCCGACCAGAACGGCCAGGAACAGCCCCGTCGGATGGGCGACTTCCCGCGAACCCGCGAACATCCACCAACTCAGGGGAAGCACGCCGAGCGCGGTCATGGCGGCCGCTCCCAGGGTGCCGGCGCGCAGGGCACCACCGAGATTGTCGATGTGAGGCCGGACGAAGAAAGAGGCGAAGATCGAAGCCAGCATGCCCAGCGCCGCCACGGCCAGCGGGAAAAGGATCGACTGCGATTGAAAGTCCCGGCCCGAGAAAGCCAAGGAGGCGTATGCAATCGGGGCCACCAGGGCGCCCACGTATGACTCGAAGAGATCCGCCCCCATCCCGGCCACGTCGCCCACGTTGTCACCGACGTTGTCGGCGATGACGGCCGGATTGCGGGGGTCGTCCTCGGGGATCCCGGCCTCGACCTTGCCCACCAGATCTGCGGCGACGTCAGCCGCCTTGGTGTAGATGCCGCCCCCCACCCGGGCGAACAAGGCCACCGACGAGCCGCCCAGGCCGATGGCTGTGACGATCTGGGGCCAATCAGTGCGGCCGAGCCAGGTATTGGTGATGAGATAACCGAGGCCGATGCCGGCTAGCCCCAGCCCGGCGACGGTGAAGCCCATGACCGCCCCGCCCCGGAAGGCCAGGGGCAACGCCTTGACCACTCCGCCCGTCCGCGCGGCCTCGGCTGTTCTGGTATTGGCAGTCGTGGCGATGCGCATCCCCACCAGGCCCGCAAAGGCCGAAAGAATCGCCCCGAGCAGGAAGGCCGGCGCGCCCAGCGCCCCCCAGGGAAGCAGGACCGCGATCAGGATGGCCGTGGCACCGACGAAGATCGCTATCCAACGGTACTCCCGGCCGAGAAAGGCCATTGCTCCCTCGCGGATCGCCGCGGCGATTTCGATCATCCGCTGATTGCCGGGGTCGGCCCGACGGACCTGACGGGCGAATACGCCAGCCAGCAGCAAGGCCAGCGCAGCCGCTGCCAGCGCGGCGAACACAACCGAGTCGATCAACTGCGAAAGGCCCCTCAGACGACTGCCGGTGAGTATATGAATGGGCTTCCGATCGGAATCTCTCCGGGTCGGTTGCGGCTAGGGTCGCCGTCCCCCATGTTCCGACTCCGGTCATTTCTCGTCGCGAGCTTGGTCCTGGCCGCCTGCGCAGGGCCGCCGGCATCACTCTCCTCGACCAGCGTCGCCGCCCGAGGACCGTCGGTGCCGTCGACAACGCTTGCCGCCACGTCAACGATCCCGGCGCGCGACACGATCGAGCTCGACGGTGCCCCCGACGGCTGGGAGCAGGCGGTGGCGGCCGTGTATGGGGCGGCCTGTCAGCCTCGGGCCGACGCAATGGCGTCGGTCACTCCCGCGCCCACCCCCGCCGACCAATGTCCCGGACCCGGGCGAGCCGCTGCTGCCCCGATGGGGGACACGCTGCTGACGGCCGCCACCCTCGGAGACGACGTCATCTACGGGGTGGGCCATCCCACCGGCAGCGGCGGATTCAGCTTCGAGGTGGTGGCGGCACGATTGCCCTCCCTGGGGGACCAGCGGGGCTGGTATGGGATAGTCCCCAAGATCGTGGCTGCCATCGGATCCGACGCCCGGCCCGGGGAAGATCCCAACAGCGCCCGGGCCGACAGCATCCACCTGCTCGCTCTCGACGGGGCAGGTCACGGCGGCGTGGTGGGCGTCCCCCGCGACGCCTGGGTGCAGATCTCCGGTATTGGGCGCAACAAGATCAACGCCTCGCTCTCCCTGGGCGGACCGGCGGCGATGCTTCAAACCCTCGCCGACATCAGTGGTCTCAACCTGGACGGATATGTCTTGACGGGGTTCACCGGATTTCAGGAGATGGTGGGCAACGTATTGGGCGGGGTGGATATCGACCTGCCGGTCGCGGTCGTGGATCGGGCAGCCGGAGCCAACTTGACCGCCGGTCCCCAGTACCTGAATGGCCCGCAGGCACTGTCCCTGGCCAGGGCGCGAAAATCACTCGCCAGCGGCGATCTGGAGAGACAGCGAAACGGAGGCCTGTTGTTGCTGGCAGCCCTCTCCGGGGCTCAGCATTGGGGCCCGCTCCACCTGCCGGTGCTGATCTCGGAGAGCACACCATGGCTGAGCACCGACCTGACCGCCGCCGAACTGCTGGCCTTTTCGGCACTCGCCCTGGACACGCCCCTGGCCAACATCGGGAACGCCGTGGCGCCAGGCCAGATCGGTCGAGCGGGATCGGCTTCGGTGGTCTATCTCAGCGAGTCGGCTCCGGTGCTCTTCGCCGACCTCGCGGACGGAGCCCTGACTCCCTGATCGCCCGACCGGGCTCTCCCCGGCTCAAACAAGCCGAAATCCGAAACCCCTCGAAGTTGCTCTTGCGGTCTCACCGACGGTGGCCGGCGAGTTGCAGGAAGTCGGCTACGGACCTGGTGTTCGCCACCTGGGTGTTGGCCGCCCATCCTCGCTGAGCATGCGCCACCCCATAGGCCATTCGCCTCAGATCGGAGGTGTGGTGTGAGTCGGTCCCGATCACCAGCGTGACTCCCGCCGCCCCCGCCATCCGTATCACCTCGGCGGAGGCGTCGAGCCGGTCGAGGGCGCCGTTTACCTCCAGGGCCACTCCGCTCAGCGCCATTCCCTCCAGGACCGCCTCGATGTCGAGTTCGACCCCCGGCCGCCGGCCGATGTACCTGCCGGTGAGATGGCCGATCGCATTCACCGCCGGATCGGCCATGGCCGCCAGCAGCCGGGCGGTCTGCTGTTCGGCAGACAGATCGAAGTAGGAGTGGATAGAGGCGACGCACCACTCGAAGCCCAGACGGAAATCGAGGTCGTAATCGAGGCCACCGTCTGGCCCGATGTTGAGTTCGCATCCATAGAGCAACCTCATCTCGGGATACTCCTGCTGGATCGTCTCGATCTTTCGTCGATGCGCCGCCAGTTCTTGTCGACTCGAGCCGTTGATGGCGAGGTCTTCGCCGTGCTCGGTTATCGCCACGTACTCATAACCGAGGGCGGACAGAGCCTGCACCATCTCCTGCAATGTTGAACGTCCGTCACCGGATCGGTCGGAGTGGACGTGGAGATCGCCCTTCACCCGGTCGCGGGTCACCAGGTCCGGCAGCGAGCCGGCCAGCGCCGCCTCGATCTCTCCCGAGTTCTCCCGGATCGGCGGCGGGAGCCAGGGAAGACCGAGGGCGCCATAGACCTCTTCTTCGACGGCCGAGGCTATGCACCGTTCGCCTTCAAAGAGGCCGTACTCGTTGAGGAGCCAGCCACGATCGAGGGCGCGCTGGCGCAGCGCCACATTGTGGGACTTGGAGCCAGTGAAGTAGATCAACGCCGCCCCCAGTTGGTCCGGTGCGACCACCCGAACATCGATCTGGAGCCCGGAACTGGTGAGAATCGAGGTCTTGGTCTCTCCGGATCCCACCACCTCCACCGCCAGCGGATGGTGTGCGACGGCTTCCATTACGACCGCCGGATCGGTGGCGGCTACCACGAGGTCGAGGTCACCAACGGTTTCGGCGAAACGGCGCAGGCTGCCACACCATTCGACGGCAACCACTCCGTCGAGTTCTCGCAGTTCCGAAGCCAGGCCCTCGGCCATCGGCAAGGCATCGGCGATCGGGGTGCGCCGGTCCTTGCCATGCAGGCCCAGTCGCTCGATCGCCCTGGCAATTTTCTCTTCGGTGAGCTTGCCCATGCCCGGCACGTCCCGCAAGGCCTGCCGGTCGATGGCAGCCCGGAGATCCCCGAGGTTCTCAATACCCAGCTCGGCCCGCAGCATCTTCAGGGTCTTGGGACCCATCCCCGGAATCTTCAAGAGCTCAACCAGCGGCGCCGGGTACCTCTCCCGCAGCATGTCCAGCTTGGCGACCCTGCCGGTGTCGACGAACTCGCGGATACGGGCTGCGATCGAGCCTCCCACCCCCTTGATCTTGTTGAGGTCCGCCTCGTCGAGGGAGGCCACTGGTCCGGGGTGTCCCTCGATGCCATGGATGGCGTTCTCGTAGGCGCGTACCTTGAACGACTGGGGCGTACCCTCGTCGAGGGCGGTCAGCCGGGCCAACTCGGCCAGCATGCCGAGGATGCGGGCATTGGAGATCACGCTGAGAACTTAGGCGTGATCGGACGGCTCGACCCCTAGCCAGCCACCGTCGGTAGTCTCAGCCACCCAATGACCACGCGTCAGAACACCCCCGACAAGAAGCGGCCTCCCGAATGGAGAGTGGAAGGCGCCCCCCGCAAGGACGAAGAGGGCGAGCAGCCAGGTGGTCTGCTGAGCCGCCCGCCGAGTAGGCGCATCCTGATCCTGGCCCTGATCCTGTTCGCCGCCAACTGGTACCTGATGTCGCTGGTGTTCCGTGAGCAGAGGATCGACTTGACGTACACCCAGTTTCTCGACGCCGTCGAAACCGAAAAGGTCGACACCGTCTTTTCACAGGGCGACACGCTGCAAGGCAGGTTCAAGACTGCCCAGGCCGACCCCGAGGACCCCGAAATCACCTCCGAGTTGTTTGCGACCGTCCGCCCCAGCTGGGCAGACGACAACCTTGTCGAGGTCCTTCGCGAGAACAATGTGGAGATCTCGGCGTTGGACCCAGAACAGACGCCGTTCTGGCAGCAGCTTCTGTTCGGCTTCGGCCCGACCCTGCTCCTCCTCTGGATCTTCGTTTCCATGTGGCGGCGGGCCGGTTCGGCGCTCGGCGGCATCGGCGGGCTGGGTCGGAGCCGGGCGAAGCGATTCGAGGCCTCCGACCACCGCACGACGTTCGAGGACGTGGCGGGGATCGAAGACGCCAAGGCCGAACTGGCCGAGGTAGTCGACTATCTGAAGAACCCGGGCAAATACACCCGGCTCGGAGGGGCGATTCCCAAGGGAGTCTTGCTGACCGGGTTACCCGGGACGGGCAAGACTCTGCTGGCCCGCGCAGTGGCCGGCGAGGCCAACGTTCCCTTCTTCTCCATCTCCGCATCCGAGTTCATCGAAATGGTGGTTGGGGTCGGGGCCAGCCGGGTGCGCGATCTCTTCAACGAGGCCAAGAAGGTGGCGCCGGCCATCATCTTCATCGACGAACTCGATGCCATCGGCCGGGCCCGTGGTGGGGGGGTAAGTCTCGGTGGCCACGACGAACGGGAGCAAACCCTCAATCAGATCCTGACCGAGATGGACGGTTTCACCGGCAACGAGGGGGTGATCGTGGTGGCCGCCACCAACCGCCCCGAAATCCTCGACCCGGCCCTCATCCGGCCGGGACGCTTCGATCGCCAGGTGGTGGTGAGCCCGCCCGACCAACGGGGAAGACTGGCCATCCTCGTCGTCCACACCCGGAATGTGCCGTTGGATCCTGAGGTCGACCTGGCCGCCATCGCGTCGTCCACGCCGGGCATGGTGGGAGCCGACCTGCGCAACCTGGTCAATGAGGCCGCACTGATGGCCGCTCGTCGCAACCACGAGAAGGTCATGACCGCCGACCTCACCGACGCCCTGGAGAAGATCGTCCTGGGGACCGAGCGCCAGGTCATGATGAGTCAGGACGAGAAGGAGCGCACTGCCTTCCACGAGGCGGGGCACGCGCTATTGGGAATGCTGCAACCAGGAGCCGACCCGGTACGTAAGATCTCGATCATTCCCCGGGGCCGGGCCCTGGGGGTCACATTCCAGTCGCCGGACGCCGATCGCTACGCGTACGACCGCGACTACCTGCGGGGTCGCATCATCGGTGCCTTGGGAGGGCGCGCCGCCGAGGATGTCGTGTTCGGAACCATGACCACCGGCGCCGAGAATGATCTGGTTCAGGTCACTCGCATCGCGCGTTCGATGGTGGGCCGCTGGGGGATGTCCGACGTCATCGGGCCGGTGACCGTGATCGACGAGAACCGGGACCCCTTCACCCGGCCCGAGATCAGCGAGAACACCCAGGAATTGATCGACAGCGAAGTCCGCCGGATCGTGGACGAATGCTATGACACGGCAATCGTGACCCTCAAAGAGCATCGCCCCCAGCTCGATGCTCTCGCCCAGAGTCTGCTCGAAAAGGAGACCCTCGAGGAGAACGAGGCCTATCTGATCGCGGGGATCGACCGGCCCGCCGAGATCGAGTTGAGGTAACCCCGGCCCCCACCTCGCGGCCGCAACCCCACGACCGGGAGGATTCGTCCAGCCCCTCAGGGCCCCATCGGGTTGGTCCTGGCCCTACCGCGGTGGCGACCGACCTCACTCCCCGCCGGAATCAGCCCGAGCCGCCTTGATCTGCTCGAGATGCTCAGTGAGGTGGCTTTCGAGGTCCCCGAACCCGATGGCGATTCGCCAGAAAGCTGGCTTCCGAGCGACCACGGGCTCGGGGAGGGCGGTCAGCAGCAACACGGTCTGGGTCAGGGCGCGCCGACAAGCGTCGACCATCGACCGGATGTCCGGATAAGAGGCGGCGCCGGTATGGACCCGGAGATTGGAATTGCCAAAGGTGCCGTCGTAGTAAGGCTCCACCCCCTCGAGCTGGGCCACCAGCAAGGCGTGGCCGTCGATCTCACCTTCTATCAGATGAGCCAGCACTTCCCTCACCGACCATTGCTCCTCCCCCGGCGGTCGCCAGGCCTCTTCTTCGGTAATCCCCGTCAGGGCCTCTTCGAGCCCGACTAAGAATCGCTGATGAGTCTGCTCTACGGTCGCCGCTAGCTCCCGGGCGGTGGCCGGGAGCGGGCCGTATTGCCTCCCGGAGAGCTCCATCACGGCCTGGCGCATCTCGCCGGACCGAACGTACTCCACGTCGATCGTGTCGCCGGCCCGGTACTCCGATACCACCGCGCGTAGATCGTCGAAACCCCTGACCATCCGGCCGCCCACCCGGGTGATGACGTCATTCTCGCGCAACCCCGCGCCGGCCGCCCCCAAACCGACCGCCACCCCGCCGAGGCGCACGCCGTGATCCACCCCGAATTCCTCCTGTCGTTCTGGGGTCACCTCGCCTGCCACGAAGATGCCGAGGAGTGGCCGTCGCGTTATGCGGAGATCGGCGCCCGACTCGGTCACGGATGAGAGATTGTCCAGTGCCGCGGTCCACGCCTTCTTCAACGACTTGGCCGCTTTGCGAGCGCCTCTGGTATCCCCGAAGCCCCAGTGCCGCAGGCGCACCAAGGAGCCGCCCTCGGCGGGTCCGATCCTGATGTCGACCTTGGTGGGACCAGGATCGCCACTGCCGTGCCAGCCGAAGGAAACCCGTCGGCCCGGGTCGAGCTTGCCGTACGAGCCGACCGTTTGATATCCATCGTTCCACCCCAGATAGAGCCTCCCCTCGGGCCTGGGAGATGAAATCGCCACGTCCGCCAGCCAGTAACGCAGGTAGGTCGAGTTCGTAAACATCTGATAGACCTCGGCGGGCTCGGCCGCCACCTTGGTTTCGAGCCTGATCTCTGCACCGGGCATGTGGAACCTCCTGCGGCGAGGATATCCCCATCACCTAACGTGCGTCTGTGTCTGCGGCCAGCACCGACCCGGGGGAGGTGCTCCGTTACTGGGAGAAGGATCCGGACCGGGAAGGCGAGCTCACTCATGTCCACCGGCAACCGGCCCGACCGGCTCGCTATGAGGGCTTGGGCCTCGATCCGCTGCTGGAAATCCGCCTCAACCAGCGCGGCATCACCGGGATTTATCGCCATCAGGCCGAAGCAGTCAAGGCCGTCCGCGCCGGTCAGCATGTTGTTCTGGCCGCGGGAACGGCGGCCGGGAAGTCGCTCTGCTTCCAGATCCCGCTGATCGAAAGCACTCTGGCCGATCCCAAGACCACGTCCCTCCTGGTCTA
>DATHSX010000296.1:0-4207 GCA_035463935.1 Acidimicrobiia bacterium
TGGGAGGTCTGATCTGGGGGCCCATCGCCTGGTACCTGGGCAAGGCTCGCGAACGGGCCGGGGTTCCGACCGTTGACCAGCCCCCCGCCTGGGGTGCCGGTACCAAGACCGCCTACGCCTGACGGAATCAGTCCGACAGCCCATTAATAGATGGTTGAGCGCCGGGATCCTCCCGGCGCTCAATCCAAGGAGCACCACTTGACCCGTTCCCCCGCCCTCGTCGTTGAGGATTACTCCTTCTGGTTCCGCGTTCCGATGGAGGGCCAGGCCGAACCTGCGCTCGAGAACGTGTCGTTTGAGATCGAACAGGGCGAATTCGTCCTCGTGCTGGGAAGAAGCGGCTCGGGCAAGAGCACCCTGGCCCTCAACCTGGTGGGCATCTACCCCGACTATTTCGGTGGCCACAATCAGGGCCGCATCCTGGTGTCCCATCCCGAAAGGGGCCTCATCAACCGGAGGGAACTGCAGCCGGGAGAGCGCTTCCAGCTGGTCAACATGCTGTTTCAGAACCCCCAGGACCAGATCGTCACCCTTAGCGTCGAGGAGGAGGTGGCGTTCGCCCTGGAGAACTACCTGATGGTGCCGGCCGACATCCATCCCCGCATTGATCGAGCCCTCGACCTCGTGGGTTTGCAGGGGTTCAGGGAGCGGTCGACCCTCAAGCTCTCCGGAGGGGAAAAGCAACGGGTGGCGCTGGCGGCCATGCTGGCGATGGAGCCGAAGGTGCTAATCCTCGACGAGCCCACTTCGAACCTCGATCCGGTGGGAACGTCAGAGGTGCTCGAAGCAATCGATCGGATCCGTGAGAAGGTGGATCTGACGTTGCTCGTCATCGAACACGAAGTAGATGCGGTGTTCGACCGGGCGGATCGAGTCATGCTGGTCGACGAGAAGACCGTCCATGGTCCGAGCGATCCCCGGGGTTTCCTCGACCAGCACGGACTGGAAGTGCGCGACATGATGGGACTCTGGATCCCCCAGGCTGTCGAGGTCGGACTGGAGCTGCGCTTGGCCGGGATCTCGATGCCCCGGGTCCCGCTCAACGGCAACGAGCTGGTGGAGTCCCTCGGCATGAGTTACCCGACGATGATGTCCGTCCCCCGCGAGGCCCGATCCACTCGGGGTCCGAACCTTGCCCCGACCGGTGATCCGGTGATCGACGCCCGCGACGTGTGGTTCGCGTACGACGAGAACCCGGTGCTGAGGGGAGTCAACCTCCAGGCCTATGCCAACGAGCTTCTGGCCATCGTCGGCCAGAACGGATCCGGAAAGTCGACGCTGGCCCAGATGTTCAACGGAATCCTCACCCCTGATAAGGGCGAAGTCATGGTGGAGGGCAAGGCCACGACCCGCTATGACTTCGCCGATCTGGTGAAGAGGGTCGCCTACATCTTCCAGGTTCCCGAAAAGCAGTTCATCCGGAACACGGTCTATGAGGAGATCGCTCACGGGCTCAAGACCGGAGGGCTGAAGGATGATGAGATCGAACCGCGGGTCCATGAGTTCTTGGAAGGCGTCCGGCTGCTCGAACACAAAGACCGCAGCCCCTACGTACTCAGCCACGGCCAGAAGCGTCGCCTGTCGGTGGCCTGCATGGTGGTGGCCGATCCCGATGTCATCATTCTCGATGAGCCCACCTTCGGCCAGGACTACCACCAGGCCCAGCGCTTGATGCAACTTCTCCGCGGCCTGGCAGACAAGGGCGCGGCAGTGGTTTTCATCACTCACGATATGCGGTTGGTGGCCGAATACGCCGACCGGTGTGCGGTGCTGGCCGACGGCGAGATCGTCTATGAGGGCACGCCGCCGGATCTGTTCGACAGCCCCGAGGTACTAGCGCGAGCGAAACTGAAGGCGCCGCCCATCCATTCGTTCTCCCGCCGCTTGGTGGGCGAGCCGCTCCTGGACACCGGCGAGCTCACCCGCATGATCAGAGAAGTCCTGGGAAAGGAGGTCGACGATGCCCAAGCTCGAACTGGCGTTTAGACAGGCTCACTCACCGTTCCACCGGATGACGCCTTCCTCGAAGCTGCTCTACGTCATCGGCGTGTCGTTTGTGGCGATCTTCAACACGAATCTCTATGTGGGGGCTGGGCTCTTCCTGTTCAACCTGGTGATTGCTGCTTTCTTCACCGGCGTGCCACTGCGGACCTATTGGACGCTCGGGAAGGTCATTCTGCCCTTCGTGATCATCCTCATGATCGTGTTCCCATTCTTCTACGGCGGTCAGGCGACGGTGGGCTCGGATGAAATCGCCATCCGGACACCTTTCAAGGATTTGACCTGGGCCGCGCTCGGATTCGGCTGGCTGCTGGCCTTGCGGTTTCTGGCCATCGGGGTGTCGGGCCTGATCTTCGCCTTCACCACCCACCCCAGCGACCTCGTTCAGAACCTGTCAAAGCGGGGTTGGGATTACCGGTTGGTGCATGCCCCGGTGCTGGGTCTGGTGCTATTTCCCGCTTTTCTCGAGATGGGAAGGGAGATATCCATTACCCAACGGATCCGCGACCTGGGCCAGGACACCAACTGGGTCAAGCGGAAATGGGTGCGAATGAAACACCTCGCTTTTGCGATGCTCGTGCTGGGCCTCCGCAACGGCCAGACCCAGGCAATGGCCCTCGATATCAGGGGCTACGGTGCCCACAAGACCCGCACCTTCATGCGCCCGGCCCCCCACAGCCGGGCGGGGACCATCTTCGGGTGGACGTTCTTCGTCCTCTCGATCGTCTACCTGGTCATCCAGTGGAACCCCGAAACGATGCAATGGAACATGGACTTCTCCTGACCATGGTTCCCGCCTAATGGCTCAGCTCAGCAGGGGCCTGCTCATTGGGGGCAAGGAGGTGGACGCCCTCGATGGAAGCCTGCTCGACATCGTTAACCCTGCCACGGGGGCCGTCTGCGGCCAGGTGGCCGCGGCCGGGGAGGCCGACATCGATTCCGCGGTCGCGGTCGCCCGGGAAACCTTCGCGTCCGGGGTTTGGTCGGAGATGCCGATCTGGGACCGGGCCAAGGTCCTCAACCGCTTGGCCGACGCCATCGACTCGCGAATCGAAGACTTGTTCAAGCTCGAAACCCTGAACAATGGGCGACCCATCGCCGAAACCCGGGCGCAGGTAGCGCGGCTTTCCGGCTGGTACCGCTACAACGCCGCCCTGCTTCTCGCCGATCGTGCCCATGCGATCCCGATGCCGGGCAGCTACCACGTCTATACCAGCCGCTTCCCGATCGGGGTGGTGGGGATCCTCACCTCATTCAACCACCCGTTGATGATCGGCTCCAAGAGCCTGGCTCCCGCCCTGGCCACCGGAAACAGCGTGTTGTTGAAGCCATCCGAGCTCACTCCCCTGACCAGCCTCGCCCTCGGCGATCTGGCCATGGAGGCCGGCATTCCGCCCGGCGTGCTCAACGTCGTGCCTGGCCTTGGCCCGGTGGCGGGGCGAAGGATCGCAGAGCATCCCGAGATCGGAAAGATCACCTTCACGGGAGGCACTGCCGTCGGGCGGCAGGTGGCGGTGGCCGCCGCGGCTCGCTTCGCCAGGGTGACCGTTGAACTGGGAGGAAAGACCCCGGTGATCGTCTTCGACGACACCGACCTCGACACCGCGGCCAAGGGAGCGGCCTTCGGGGCGTTTATCGCCGCCGGGCAGACCTGCATCTGCGGTAGCCGCATCCTGGTGCAGAGGACCATTTACGAGGCGTTCATCGAAAGGGTCACCGCAGTCGCGCGCCAGATCCGGATCGGGGATCCGGCCGATCGCCTGACGCAACTCGGTCCGGTCATCTCGCAAAAAGCGCGTGACCGCGTCCTGGCCTATGTCGCCCTCGCCCGTCAAGAGGGGGCGGTCGTGGCCCATGGCGGCGGCATCCCCACCGACCCCGCCCTGGCCCACGGCTTCTTTGTCGAGCCGACCCTTCTCCGCGACGTCACCAACGACATGCGTTGCGCCCGAGAAGAGATCTTCGGGCCAGTGGCGGTGGTAGTTCCCTTCGAGGACGAGGAGGACGCCGTCCGCCAGGCCAACGACTCTCCGTTCGGGCTGGGCTCCGCGGTCTGGACCAGCGACGTCGGCCGCGCCCACCGGGTGGCGGGTCGGCTCACGCACGGCATCGTCTGGGTGAACGACCACCACCGGCTGGATCCGGCAGTGCCCTGGGGAGGAGTGCGCGACAGTGGACTCGGACGAGAAGGAGGCTGGGAATCCTT
>DATHSX010000297.1:0-4209 GCA_035463935.1 Acidimicrobiia bacterium
GGTCAGCGCCAGGAGGTCGGTGACCACCGCCACGATCAGTCCCTTCTGGTGGGCCGTGTCGATAGACGTCCGAAGGTCGGTGATCTCACCGCTCGAGCCCGGATACGCCAGCACCACGCCGAAGGCTCCGTCGTATTCGAAGTCGGCAGGTCGCCCGACTCGAATCCGTATCCCCAGCGGTTCGGCTCTGGTTTGGATGACGCCGATCGTCTGTGGATGGCAGTCCTGATCGACCAGGAAGACCTCGGGCGCCTCCACTCCAGGGAACGCCTTGCTCAGCCGCCGGCACATCGTCATGGCCTCGGCGGCCGCGGTCCCCTCGTCGAGCAAGGAAGCATTGGCGATCTCGAGACCAGTCAGGTCGGCGATCATGGTTTGATAGGTGAGGAGTACTTCCAACCGACCTTGGGAGATCTCGGCCTGGTAAGGGGTGTAGGAGGTGTACCAGGCAGGGTTCTCGAGGACGTTCCTCTGGAGCACGCCCGGGGTGATGGTGTCGTAGTACCCCATCCCGATGAGCGAGGTGAGGACCCGGTTGCGAGCGGCCAGTCCCGTCAACTCGGCCAGAGCGTCGGGCTCCTCGAGGCCCGGCTCCAGCGCGAGCTCGGTGGTAGATCGAATTCCGGCGGGCACCGTTTGGACCACGAGGTCATCGAGTGATCCGACTCCGATCTCGGCCAGCATCTTGGCGACGTCGGCTGGCCGGGGCCCGATGTGGCGGGCAGCAAACCGGGAAAGGGCCTCCATACGGCTCCTCTCATTCCATCCCCCGACTGTCGGCCCACCGCCTTCAGCCTCACCTCGACCGGGCAGTCCATCGGCCTGAGAGATTGCGGGGAGGCGTTGCCCCTTCGGCGACCCACTGATGGGTCTCTCCCGCCCGGTGTCGCAGGCGACTTCAATCTAGCCGCATCAGCCGGCTTCGCCGCGGATGGCGATGGCAATGCGGATAGTCGAAGGCGAACGAGAAGCGGGGCTCCGGCAAGGGGGGGAACCGGAGCCCCGCCACGCTCTTCTTGCGAAGAGCCGACAGGGACTTCCATCGGCGGGGGCCAGGGGGTCCCGCATGCCCTGTCGTGGGTTGGGTTACCGCCCAAGTGTGGGGTCACCGGGCGGTGACCGGATCATAAATGGCCCCCTCCTCGCCCTGCAACAGCCTGACTCGCTCGGCGAGGGCTCAGCGGCGCGGTCCAGCTCTAGACCGAGAACCGCACGACAAGCACGTCATCGGGCTGCACCACGTATCCCTTACCCTCCACCCGCACCCGACCCGCCTTCTTGGCGTTGTCCCAACCACCCGCGTCGAGCACTGCGTCGAGCGTCGCAACCTCGACCCGGATGAATCCGCGTTCCAGGTCGGAATGAATCTTGCCGGCAGCTTCGGGCGCGGTGGCGCCGGCGCGCACGGTCCAGGCCCGGGATTCTTTGGGGCCGACCGTGTAGAAGGAAATGAGGCCCAGCCCTTCATAGGCGGCTTGCACCATGCGGGCCAGCGCTCCCTCGCCCAATCCCAGGCCTTCGTACAATTCGGCACGCTCCTCCGGCGCCAAACGCGCCCCCTCTTCCTCGAGCCGGGCCGAGATCGCGACCACCACGTCGGGCGAAGGAACGACGGCCCGCACGCTCTCAACCAGCTGATCGGGAGCGCCTGCCCCTTCGTCGATGTTGATCACCCAGACCGCCGGCTTGAGAGTAAGCGGGGCAAGTTCGCGGAATGCGGAGAGTGCCTCTTCGGACCATTCCCGTGTCCTGAGTGCCTCCCCGTTGGAGAGGCGATCGGCCGCCTCTTCCACCGCCCGGGCTGCCGATCGCTTCGTCGGGTCGGCGGCGGACTCCTTGGCTAGCCGTTCGGATCGCCTGGCGAACACCTCGTGGTCGGCCAGCGCCAGTTCCAGCAGCAACTCCTCGGCCTGGGCAACCGGGTCGGTGCCCGAGGCGGCCGAGGGTACGGTGGGATCGGTGAACGCCCGGAGCACCAGCACCAGGGCCTCCATCTCGCGCAACCGTCCCATGAACTGGCGCGCCGGGCTCCCTCCTTCCCGGGATAGCGGAGGGAGATCCATCAGCTCCAGGGTGGCGTGAACGACCCGGGCCGAGCCTTCCAGCCGCGCCGCGACTTCCAGCCGCTCATCCGGCACATTCGCCACTCCCACGTTGGGCTCGACAGTGCTGTAGGGATGTGCCGCGGCAGGGGCCGCGAGCCCGGTCAGGGCATTGAACAGGGTGGTCTTGCCGGTGTTGGCGAGGCCAACGATTCCTAGCCGTGCCATCGCCCCATTGTGCATGTAGGTTGCACCCATGGCACACGTGGCGGTGATCGGGGCTGGCTCCTGGGGCACCACGGCGGCGGCCCTCGCGGCGCGACACGAGTCGGTGATGCTTTGGGCCCGACGGCCAGAACTCGCCGAAGTGATCAACGGGCGGTCCGAGAACCCCGAGTATCTGCCCGGCTACCAGCTCCCGAGTGCGGTGCGCGCCACCCCGCTGCTCGCTGAAGCCGTCGACGGAGCCACCATCGTCGTCATGGCGGTCCCCTCGCACGGATTCGCCAATGTCATGGCCGGCTTGACCGATCTGCCGGTTGCCTTGCCCGTAGTTTCCCTGACCAAGGGAATCGAGGAAGGCTCGCTCCGACGCATGACACAGGTGATCGCCGATCTGCTGCCCGAACATCGCCGGGACCGGATCGGCGTTCTCACGGGCCCGAACCTGGCGGGGGAGGTCATTCAGGGGCAACCGACGGCGGCCGTGGTGGCCATGGCCGACCCGGAGGCCGCCAGGATGGTGCAACGAGTCTTCATGGGCCCCACCTTCCGGGTCTACACCAATCCCGACGTGACGGGATGCGAGCTGGCGGGTTCGCTGAAGAACGTGATGGCCATCGCAGCCGGTATGTCTTCCGGCCTGGGCTTCGGGGACAACACCAGGGCCGCCCTCATCACCCGGGCCCTGGCCGAGTTGACCCGACTCGGGGTTGCCCTCGGCGGACAACCCTCCACTTTCGCCGGCCTGGCGGGCATGGGGGACCTGATCGCCACCTGCATCTCGACCCAGAGCCGGAACCATCGGGTCGGCCTCGGGCTGGCCCAGGGCCGCAGCCTCGACCAGATCGTCGCCGAGATGAAGATGGTGGCCGAGGGCGTCAAGACCACGAGGGCGGTGTTGGAGCTCGCGACGCGGGCCGCGGTCGAGATGCCCATCGCCATCCAGGTGGCGAAGGTGCTCTACGAGGGCCACCACCCCCGAGACGCGGTTCTGACGCTGATGACCCGCCAGGCCAAGGCCGAAGTCTGAAGGATCTCGCCTACAGGTACAGCCGGTAGAGCACCTGTGCCACACAGGCCGGCCTCTCGGAACCCTCGATCTCGAAAGTGAGATCAAGCGTCGCCTGCACCCCGCCGGGGAAATCTTCGACCGCCACCAGCACTCCTCCGGCCCGCAGCCTGGAGCCGACCGGCACCGGCGAGATGAACCGGACACGGTTGGCGCCGTAGTTGACTCCCATCCGGACTCCTTCGACCGCAAAGATCTCATCAACGAAACGCACCGCCAGCGACAGCGTCAGGTAGCCATGGGCGATGGTGGTGCCGAAGGGCCCGGCTTTCGCCCGCTCGGGGTCGACATGGATCCATTGGCGGTCATCGGTGGCATCGGCAAATGCGTTGATCCGCTCTTGGGTGATCTCGAGCCAATCCGAGTACCCAAGATGAGAGCCGGCTGCTGCCACCAGGTCGGCGGATGAGGAGAATCTGGTCATGCGGCCAGCAAGCTAATCGGCCGCCGCCGGTTCATCACCTTGTCGCAGCCGAGACCCGCAGCGAGCGGTAAAGCAGATCACGGTCACCGAGGAGATGATGCAGGCGGCGTTCGAGTCCCCCGATGGGATAGAGATTCTGCGGCGCCCGGGGATCCTTGTGACTGGAACTGGCATACCTGCAAAGCGTGGCCGCCGTGAGATCGGCGAGGCGACGCGCCGCGGGTAGATCATGATCGGCGGTGACTTCGGCCCGCACGATCCCGTCCATCGGACCTCCTCCCGGCATCGGCAGCTTCAGGTACCAGGAAAAGCGACTCCACGATGTGGTGGTGAGAAACAGCGGGGTTCGATCACCGTGTCCCAGTCGTCCCAGAATTGGGCGTAGCGGTGCCGGCAGATACTGGACGTGCTGGGTCTTGATGTATCCGACCGCCCCGGGAACGTGCCGCCGA
>DATHSX010000298.1:0-5241 GCA_035463935.1 Acidimicrobiia bacterium
GGACATGGGGTGGTCGCCAGTCTCCAGTTCGGCCGGCCACTTGAACTCGACGAGGCGCTGTCGATCCTCGCCGCGGCTCCGGGCGTCGAGTTGTGGACCGAGCGGGTGCCCACGCCGCTCGATGCTGCCGGGCGAGACGAAGTGCTGGTAGGACGGGTCAGATCCACTCTGGGCGAACCGGGTGGGATCAACCTGTGGACGGTCGGTGACAATCTCCGCAAGGGAGCGGCATTGAACGCGGTGGAGATCGCCGAACACCTGAGCTGAAGCCCGGCGGCCGGGCGTTCTGCCTGATGTCCGCACTGGCCGATGCCCGCACTGGCCGATGCCCGGCTACGCGATGTTCAGGATCCCCAAACCTAGTTGCCGGCACGCACCTGCCGATCCTCAGTTGCCGACACCTAGTTGATGGACGGAAGGCGGAAGTATCGCCAGTCTCCCTCATCCAGAAAGGGCGAAGCGCCGAGGAGGACCGAGGCCGTTCCGTCCCGGGTCAGGAAAGGCCCCAATTCCCTCAGGTCGACGGGGGGTGGAGCCGGGGGAGGGGGTGGCGGTGGGGGCGGCGGCGGGGCCGGGGTGGCCGGAGGAGGTGGCGGGGCGGGAGCCGGGGCAGGCGCCGGGGCGGAGGCGAGCGTGCAAAAGACGACGGCCACCCACAATCGTCCACTGCCATCCACGGTGGCCCCGGTGCCCATGGCGTTCCACTTGGACTGCAGGATCGTTGACCAATGGCCGGGGCTGGCGGCGAAGGCATTCATGATCGTGTTGACATCGCCCCCGAATCCGATGACCTCGCCGGCGGCGGCGCAGTGACCGAGCAACGAGGACAGATCTGAATGAACCAGGGTCTGGGCTCCGGCAATCCGATCGGCTGCTCTCTGGGCAAACGCATCGACGGTTCCGTCGAGAGCGAGCCCGGAGCCGCGGGCGTTGTTGATGGCCGAGGCCAGGTCGTCCGCTCGGGCTGGCAGCGCCGCCAGCGTCATGAGCGCGACGAAGAAGAAAAGGACTCCGCGTCGCATAGGGGTCCGGCGACCCTAGGTCTTTAGACCTACGCGTGCAAGCGGAGTGATATCTAGTCATCGGACGGCCGCGGCCATTGCAGCGAGCTTGGACTGGCGTAGACGTCGGCGGGCGCGATTGCTGCGGGCCTTCGCGCTGGAAACTCTTTCGAACGCCTGACCGGCGTTCCGGTCTCAATCCTTGCTGTGTCCGGACCAGCCGATCACCCGACTGGAAACTCGGCGAGAATCCTGTCAAGGAACAACCCAAGGCGGACATGAAGAGATGATGGAGAAAGTGACGTCCCCTCAGGAGCGTTTCGAGGGGCTCTACGCGGAACATCGACTCGACGTGTTGGCCTACTGCACACGTCGCATGAATGCCGACGCTGCCGATGCCTGTTCTGAGACCTTTCTGGTGGCCTGGCGGCGGATCGAGGACATTCCCTCGCCTCCCGGGACCCTCCCCTACCTGTACGGGATAGCGGGCCGCATCATCGCCAATCAGCTGAGGGCTCTCCGGCGACGTTCGCGCCTGGAAGAGAAACTCCGGAGCCTGGGAGTGGCGCCGGCACCACAACCATCGGTCCTGATCGTTCAAAGCCCTCAGGATCAGAAGGTAATGGCGGCTCTAAGTCGGCTGAAGCCGAAGGATCGCGAGATCGTGATGCTGTACACCTGGGAAGAGCTACCCCGAAATGCGATCGCCGAGATGATGGGCATGACCCGGGACGCCATCGACCAGCGGATTCACCGTTCCTATCTCCGACTCGCCCGGATCCTGGAGACTTCCTCGAATCCACGCCCAGTCCCCTCCCCTCCGATTGCCGAGAAAGAAGGAACATGACCAGCGACCAGATCGATCGCATGGTCCGTCAGGCCAACCCAGTCCCTGACCCGACCGTGCTTGAAGCAGTCGACGTATCCGCCCTCATGTTCCACGAGCAGAGGAGGACGGAGGTGCAGTTGATGATGGCCGACCAGGGAGAGGAGAAACCCCAACCG
Organism: Acidimicrobiia bacterium; assembly: GCA_035463935.1. GTDB lineage: Bacteria > Actinomycetota > Acidimicrobiia > Spongiisociales > ZC4RG35 > DATEEG01. The sequence continues at coordinate 2,007 of DATHSX010000298.1, forward strand.
GGTCTTCTCATCGGGATAGCCGCGGGGGCGATAGTCCTCGCCGGTGTCCTAGTCGTGTTTGTAACGAGGCATGATGCTCCTGTTGCGGACCAACAGCCCCCCTCACCGGTCGAGATTGCCACTGCCTTCGTCGAAGCCTATGCAGCATCCGACATCGAAACGGCGATCTCCTATGTGAACTGGTCCGCCAGATGGGACCCGAGGGGGGTCCTCGGTGACGGCTCCGTGGCTCGTGGTGCTTCTGCGCGAACAGATACTGACGTCGAGACAGAACTGTCAATAAATAGGAGATTCCTTGCCGCGATTGGCTTTCAGCTGATCCTCGACTCCTGTGAAAAGCGGGGAAAGGACGATGCGTCCACAACGGTTCGGTGCAGGTATGACTTCCACGCCCTCGGATCCGAGGAGTCTGGCCTGGGTCCTTTCAGTGGAAACTACTTCGACCTCAGGATCCAAGCGGGAGCGATCGTCTCGGTCGCCGAGCACCTCGAAAACATGTCGAACGGTTTCTCGAGCCAGATGTGGGAGCCGTTCGGCGCCTGGGTGACCGAGACCCACCCCGAGGACGCCGCCATCATGTACGCAGACTGGCCCAACCAGTCGATCCATGCCCTCACCGACGAGTCTCTCTCCCTCTGGGAACAGCGAAGCCGTGAGTACTCAGGGACGGTGAGCAGCAGCACTTACGGGTAAGCAATCCTCAGTCCAGAGTCCGGCTTCCGCCGGCTCAATGCCCCCTAACATCACCTCATCGGGACGTAGCGCAGTTTGGCAGCGCGCAGCGTTCGGGACGCTGAGGCCGTGGGTTCAAGTCCCACCGTCCCGACTCAGAGAAACACCAGGTCAGGGCCGCCCGCAGGGGCGGCCTCTGGTTTTGGTGGTGGTTTCCATCGCGCGTCCATCGCGCGTCACAGGAGGCCTCGTCCGCGATCCTGGTCCCGTCGGGGAAGGAATCGGTCGCCGAGACGGTCGGCGGCTCGGCGGTCCGCTTCGGTGGTGGCCTGGGCGTAGATGCCCAAGGTGAGCCTGGGGTCGGTGTGACCGAGGCGGGTCTAAGCCGTCTTGATGTCGACACCTTCGAGGACGAGTCCGGTGGCGTTTGCCCGGCGGAGGTCGTGGAACTGGGCCCACTCGACCCCGGCTTGCTGTCGGCCCGCATACCAGATCCGGTGCAACCAGTTCGAGTAGTCGAGGTGTTCCCCGTCCGATCTGGCGAAGAAGAACGCGTCGGTGTCCTGGGTGGTGAGTCCCCGCAGCTCGAGATGGTTCGCGAGGAGGCCCATCAGGACGGGTGGCGCGGACAGGGTTCTCCGGGCGGCGTGCGATTTGGGTGGGCCGCTTGCCGAGCGGCCTCCGGCGCCTCGTGTGACCTGTTCGGCGATGGTGACGGTCGAACGGTCGAAGTCGATCCGGCCAACCCGGAGACCGGCGCATTCGCCCCACCGAAGCCCGAGCACCGCCCCCAGATGCACCATCGACCCAAAGTGGGATCCCAGCGCCTCAGCGAGGTCCGCCAGTTGGTCCGCAGTGAGCACGGGCCGGTCGGTCGGCTGGATGGCCGGCAGGTGGATCCCTCGGCAGGGAGACCGGGCGATCCGATCGTCGAGCACCGCGGCGTTGAGGACCGCCGAGAGCGTCTGGTACATCCGGCGCACCGACCGTGGTGCGAGGGTCTCCGACCAATCGTTGACGCACTGCTGGATATCGGAGGGGGTGAGCGAACCCGATCGGCCTGTCTCCGAGGGCAGGGAGGATGTGGGCTCGGATGGCCGACTCGTCCCGGGCTCGAGACGACGGACGTTTGGCGGGGTTCGAGTCGAGCCACCGCGAGGCGACAGCTCGGAGCGGCTCCTCCGCCCGGCGAGGATCCAGCCAGGCGCCCCGCCGTCGGCTGGCTCGTTCGTTGAACTCGAACGCCTCTGCCTCGCGTCGAGTCCGGAAGGTCCTCGTGTAAAAACGGCCGGATGGGTCACGAAGGCGGACGTCGTAGCGCCGGACACCATCCTTCGTCCACCGCAGATGAACACTCACCCCCGGCCGCCGGTCACCGACTCAACCACCGGACCTCGGATCCGGCTGACGAACTCGACGAGTGCTTCAGTCGGAACCCGCCTGCTGGTCCCGATCCGCACCGACGCCAGCTCACCCGTACCCATCAGCTCGTAGACCTTCGAGCGGCCGATCGACAACACCTCGGCTGCCTCCTTCGGCTTCAACAACAGCCTCTCGATGGTCATGGCACCTGCGCTCCCGTGAGATCGACTGACCACATCAGATCGCGCCACCCTGTCCGTCGAGTGTCAGCCCAATGCCCGCAACCCTGTCATCTCGGTGTCATTTCGGCACTGGACCGAACCGACTCGACCCAACATCCCATCCGGGATTCGGCCAGTGAGACCTCGCTCTGACCACCCAGTTGGAGGGTCACTGACACCGAAAAGACAGGGTCATAGCCCACCATCCGGGCGATGCCCAAACCCTCCCTCTAAAACGACCATGTCAGAGCTCAGGACGCACACGACACTGCCCGACCGACACGGAGGTCCCGCAATCCACCGACACATCCCAGCGGCAACCGTGCCGCCGCGAGCAGGCCATCCGCCCACCGCAGGGCTCGTGCCCGAGCCACCCCACGTGCAGCAATGCAGGGTCCACGATCACCCGAGATCGTCACACCGGATCAACCACCTCGACTCACCCGGACCGAACTATCGAAAGGAGAGACCACACAATGAGACGCTCCCAGCCACCGGACAGGAACTCCTCCAACGCTCGGGAGTGACAGGCACAACGCGGGTCGCGCACAGCACCCTGTCAATCCCACACGCACGTGCAACAAGCTGCGGGGTGTCTTCATGTAGACAGGCGAGACGGTGATGGATCTCGACCGTGGTGTGCTGGCAAGGATCGACCGCAAGCTGTTGGCCGGTCTCGGGCAGGACGAAACCTATCGGATGGTGCGGGTGCCGGTGACGGCGGCCAAGTGGTCGACGTGGAGACGGTACTGCGAATCAGCCGGAGTCTCGATGGGTCGTGCCATCGCCATGTTGATCGATCGGGAACTGGTCAGCGTGTTCGGTGATCAGGCCGACGATCAGCTGCCGGTGTTTGCTGAGCAGGCAGAGGAGGAACTGGCCGCACGGCAGGAGCAGGTCGCTCGCCGAGAGGAGAAGGCGGCGGTTGTCGAAGGACGCCTCCAGGCGTGGAACGTCCACCTCCGCGCGTGAGAGAGCGA
>DATHSX010000299.1:0-1957 GCA_035463935.1 Acidimicrobiia bacterium
CCGTACACAGCCTGGACATCGTCGAGATCCTCGAGGGCGTCTACCAGGCGGAGCACCCTAGGAGCGGTGACGGCATCGACGGGGACCGAGGACCGCGGCAGGCGGGTGAGCTCAGCCGAGAGCACGTTCAGCCCGGCTCCCTCCAAGGCCCGCTGGGCCGCAGCCAGGTCGCCGGGTGCGGTGATCACCTCCATCGTGTCCCCGGACGGTTTGACGTCCTCGGCGCCGGCATCGAGGGCTGCCAGCATGACCTCGTCCTCGCCACCTTCGACCTCGATATACCCTTTCTTCTCGAACAGATAGCCAACCGAGCCAGGCTCCCCGAGGTTGCCGTTGTTTCGGTGGAAGGCGGTACGGACCTCCGAGGCGGCCCGGTTGCGGTTATCGGTGAGAACCTGTACGAGGAGGGCAACGCCGCCGGGGGCATAGCCCTCGTACCAGACCTCGTCGTAGTGGGCTGTGTCGGCCTCCCCGGTGGCCCGGTGAATCGCTCGCTCGATGTTGTCCATCGGCACAGCACTGGCCCGCGCCTTGGCCACCGCCGCCGCCAATGTGGCGTTGCCAGTGATATCACCACCGCCCTGCCGGGCCGCCACCTCAATAGCCCGAATCAGCTTGGCGAACAGCTTCCCCCGCCGGGAGTCGACGGCGGCCTTCTTGCGCTTGATGGTCGCCCATTTGGAATGTCCGGACATTGCTCCCTCTGGTCAGGCCTACCGGCGGATGAGGTCGATCAGCATCTGGTGGATCCGGTGATCGTTGGTCAATTCGGGGTGGAAGGACGTGGCCATGATCGACCTCTGCCGGACCATCACCGGGTGTTCATCAATCGTAGCCAGCACCTCCACAGCGTTCCCCGCCTTGACCACCCAGGGGGCTCGAATGAACACGCCCCGAAAGGGGGAGTCGAAACCGACGATGTCCAGGTCGGCCTCGAAGGACTCGTTCTGGCGTCCGAAGGCGTTGCGCAGCACCACCACATCGAGCACCGAGAGGAGGTGCTGGTCCCCCTCGGTGATGCCCGACGCCAGGAAGATCAGGCCCGCACATGTGCCGTACACCGGCATCCCTGCCGTGATCCGGTCCCGAAGGGGCTGGATCAACTCGAAGCGGTCGGCCAATTTACCGATCGCCGTGGATTCCCCTCCCGGGATGACAAGCGCGTCCAGCCCGGCTAGTTCGGAGCGAGTACGAACCGGCACCGCGTCCGCTCCGACCTCGCCCAGCATCCTCAGGTGCTCGCGAAAGTCTCCCTGAAGCGCAAGGACCCCGACCACTGGCATGAGGTCACCAGCCCCGCTCCGCCATCTTCTCGCCGGGAGGGATCTTGTCGATTTCGAGACCAGGCATGGCCTCGCCGAGGCCGCGCGAAACCTTGCCCACTACGTCGGGATCGGCCCAGAAGGTCGTGGCCTCGACGATCGCATGGGCGTATCCCGCGGGATCCGAGCTCTTGAAAATGCCCGACCCGACGAATATGCCGTCGCATCCAAGCGCCATCATCAACGCCGCATCGGCCGGCGTGGCGATACCGCCGGCCGCGAAGTTGACCACCGGAAGCTTGCCGGTCTCGTGCACCTCTCTCACGAGTTCATAGGGGGCTCCGAGATCTCGGGCTGCTGTCATCAGTTGTTCGTCGCCAAGTTGGGAGAGTCGGCGAATGTCGTTGGTCACGCTTCTCATGTGCGTCACCGCCTCGACGACGTTGCCGGTGCCCGGCTCTCCTTTGGTTCGAATCATCGCCGCGCCCTCACCGATACGCCGCAGGGCCTCGCCCAGGTTGCGGGCACCACAGACGAAGGGCGTGGTGAACGCCCATTTGTCAACGTGGTGCTCGTTATCGGCGGGGGTGAGCACCTCGGATTCGTCGATGTAGTCCACTCCGAGTGACTGCAGGACCCGCGCCTCCAGAAAGTGCCCAATCCGGCACTTGGCCATCACCGGAATCGTGACGGTG
>DATHSX010000300.1:0-3124 GCA_035463935.1 Acidimicrobiia bacterium
GGATGCCGGCCGAGGACGACGGCACCCGCACCGATCCGCTGCTGGGATCAAACATCATCACCTGCACCCATTACGAACCCGACGTCGCAGCCCTGCGGGCGGCGTCGACCCGCATCGTCATCGCCGCCGGGGAAGGGTCGGAGGGGGTGATGGCGCACCGGGGGGCGCACGCGGTGGCCGAGCGGCTCGATGCCGAGCTCGTGATCTTCCCGGGCGACCACGGTGGGTTTTTCGGCGGCGAGTACGGCTATACGGGCGAACCCGACGCGTTCGCGGCCAAGCTTCGGACAGTGTTGGAAGGGAGCTGACCGATGCTGCTGACTGTCACGACCTTCCTCTCCGTCGACGGCGTCTACCAGGGGCCGGGCGGCCCGGAGGAAGATCGCAGTGGTGGCTTCGAACGCGGAGGCTGGCTGGTCCCCCACTTCGACAAGGCGACGGGCCAGTTCGTCGAGGAGATGTTCGACCGGGTGGATGCATTCCTCCTGGGCCGGCGCACCTACGACATCTTCGCCGCCTACTGGCCCAACGCCACCGACCCCGACGACAAGGTCGCAAGCAACCTCAACACCCTGCCCAAGTACGTCGCCTCGACCACATTGAAAGATCCGGAGTGGGCCCACACCAGCGTGCTCGAGGGAGACCTCGCCTCCGCGGTGCGAGAGCTGAAGCAGCGCGACGGGCGCGAGCTCCAGGTGCACGGCAGCGGCCGGCTCGTGCAGTTCCTGCTCGACAACGACCTCGTCGACCGCCTCAACCTGCTCGTTTTCCCGGTGATCCTCGGGGCGGGACGCCGCCTCTTCGCGGACCGCGGGATCGCTACCGGCCTGGCCCTCGACGAGTCCCGCACCACCGACTCCGGGGTGACGATCTCGGTCTATCGACCGATCGGGCGGCCCGAGTTCGGCGTGGTCGGGGCCAGCTGAAACTGATCGGCCGCCGGCGATCCTCTCGATCCTCCCGCCGCAGGACGAGTCACCCCTCCAGAAAGGAGAGCCGGAGACGGCGGACCGGGTTGTCGCGGTTGGGATCGACCAGCACCACCGATTGCCAGGTTCCTAGCTCCGGCCGTCCGGCGAGCACCGGGATCAACAAGGACGGGGAGACAAAGGCCGGCAGAACGTGGTCGGCGCCGTGGCCGGGTGACCCGTGCCGGTGCACCCAAGCGTGAGTGGCGGGGAGGAGACGGCTGATCGTCGCCAGCAGATCCTCTTCGGTGCCGGAGCCCGTTTCTATCAAAGCCAGACCGGCCGTGGCGTGGGGCACGAAGACATTGACGACTCCATCACCCCTGCCGGCGCAGAACCGCCTCACTTCGGCGGTGACGTCGACCACCGCCGGCCCGTTTCCGGTGTGGATCTCGATGACCACAGAGTCCATTCCAGCGCTTCCCCGGTTAGCCCTTGCCGTCACGACAAACCCTAGGACCCCCATGAGCCCGGCATAGCCGGAGCATGATTGATAAACACTGTCCATCAGCTTCAGCGCTCCCACCGCTTATGACCGGTTCATGGGCCGATACTCGACCCTCCTGGCCCCCCTGTTTCTCGATCTGGCCAGTGTCGAGGCCGGTCAGCGGGTGCTCGATGTCGGCTGTGGCACCGGGGCATTGACCGGGGAACTGGTCAGAAGGCTGGACGCGGAAGCGGTGTGGGCGGTGGATCCGTCGGAACCGTTCGTGGCCGCGGTGCGCGAGCGCTACCCCGGGGTCAGCGTGCAACTCGCATCGGCCGAACGGCTGCCGTTTCCCGACCGAACCTTCGACATGTGCCTGGCGCAACGGGTGGTTCACTTCATGGCAGATCCCGAGGCCGGGATGGGCGAGATGGCCCGGGTGACCCGCCCGGGCGGAGTGGTAGCAGCCTGCGTGTGGGATTTCGCCGGCGATCGGGGACCGCTTGGCCCGTTTTGGGAAATGGCCCACCAACTCGACCCCGAGGTGGAGGACGAATCGCACCTTCCGGGGGTGCGGGAAGGTCACCTGGGGGAGCTGTTCCGAACGGCAGGTCTGCACAACATCGAGGAGACCAGCCTCACCGTCGCAGTCGAGCAGGCAACGTTCGAGGAATGGTGGGAACCATTCACCCTGGGAGCGGGCCCCGGTGGTCGCTACTTCGCAACTCTTGACGCGGAGCACCAAACGCAGCTCCGCGACCTCTGTCGGGCGGCGCTGCCGGCCCCTCCCTTCGTGATCACGGGAGTGGCGTGGGCGGCCCGCGGTGTGGCCTAGGGTCCGGTCATGAACATTCCGCAATCGGTCCGCGATCTTCTGGCGACGGGGCCGCTGGGCCATCTTGTCACCCTCGATCCCGACGGGACTCCTCACGTCACTCTGGTCTGGGCGGGTTTTGATGGTGACGAGCTGGTGTTCGCCACTTTCCCCGACCAGCACAAGATCGAAAGCATCCGCCGGGACCCCCGGGTGGCGATCTCCTTTCAGGCTCACGAGAACCCGGGACCGGGTCTCCATCCCTATGCGGTCATCAGCGGCCGGGCGCGGGTGGACGAGGGCGGTGCCCTGGAATGGATGGACCACCTGGCGGAGATCTACATCGGGCCCGGCCAGCGCTTCCCGATGCGTAATGCCCCTCCGGGTTTCGTCATGCGAGTCACGGTGGACCGGATCTACGGCGTCGGGCCCTGGGGCCACAACTTCTAGAACGGTCCGTTGGTCCCGACCCGAAACCTACCCAGGTCGGAGGTTCAGCCCGAAGCCAGCCCCAGCACGCCGAGTACTTCCTCGACGACCAGGTCGGGCCGATCCCAGACGATCATCTCCAGCCCAGTTCGGGGGGCGACCACCGTGCGGGAATCCGTCGACAGGCCGGCATAAAACTCCAGACTGTCCTGCCAATAGGCGTTGATCGCCCGGCCCGATTCGGCTCCAAAGGCCTCGGTGAATCGGGACGTGAGGAACACCGCCGCGGGATCGTGCCCGATGATCACCAGCGGCTTGGCTCCGAAGTCATTTAGGGCGGTGGACACCGCGGCATCGAGGTCGGCCCAGGGTGGATGCCCCGCTGCCGAGGTCTCGCGGTCGAGCACGTCGGGGAATCCGACCGGCATGGGATCCACCAGCACCACCCCGGCGATGTCGGAGCGGCCATCGGCGAAGAGGCGGGCG
>DATHSX010000301.1:0-10855 GCA_035463935.1 Acidimicrobiia bacterium
GAAGTCAGGGGTCACAAGCCGCGATCGGTTGAGGTGCCGGTTCTTTTGCTCCGGTTCTTTGGCTACGGTCTAGGCGACGCCAGCAGGCTCAAGATCTCCTCAGCCCGATGCTAGAGCCGAGGCGAGCGGCTCCAGCCTCGCAGCCCGATAAGGGGCCACCATGGTGAACACCACCACGTCCACCCCGGCTTCGCGGTAGGCGGCAGCCTGGTCGGCTAGATCATTGGGGTTGGCTCCGTCCGGGAAACGCACGTGGGCCATCGTGGTTATCTCCGCGGGGTCACGTCCCACCACCTCACAGTGTTCGATCAGAACCTGATGGAGAGCGGGCCAGTCGGCGGCCGGAACCAACAGTGAATCCCACATCTGGGCGTGGCGGGCCACCACCCGCAGCGTGCGTCGCTTTCCCGAGCCTCCGATGACCAGGGGCGGCGGCGCCTGTGGCCCCTTGGGCTCGCAACGGGCATTCTCCAGGTCGTAGTACTTCCCGTGGAAGGTGGTCTCGTCTTTGCAGAGCAAGGACAGCACCACCTCCACACCCTCCTCGAATCGATCCATCCGTTCTTGGAGAGTTCCCAGGGGCAGACCGTAGGCGGCGGATTCCATCTCCTGCCAGCCCGCCCCCAGCCCCAGGATGAACCGGCCGTGGCTGATGATGTCGATCGTGGCAGCCATGTTGGCGATCACCGCCGGGTGCCGGTAGGGGATGGCGCTGACCATGCAGCCAATGCGCAGACGGGAGGTCGCCTGGGCCAGGGCGGCCAGCATCGTCCATCCCTCCAGACAAGGCCCGTCGAATGGCTCGGTGGTGGGATAGAAGTGGTCGAAGTTCCAGGCCGATTCGAATGTCTCGATCTCGTCGGCCACCCTCCAGATGTCGAGGTAATCGCTCCATTGACCGTGATGGGGCGGAGTCTTTATCGCGTAGCGCAACTGGGCGGCTCCTTCGGTAGACGCACACGGTAGGCGGGGACCCTGGCTAGAAGACCCCCCGGTAGGAACCGCCGTCGAGCTGCAGGTTCTGACCCGAGATGTAGCTCGCCTGCACGCTGCACAGAAAAGCGCACGCCGCACCAAATTCCTCGGGTTTTCCCATGCGCCTGGCGGCAATGCTGTCAACCATCTCCTGACGGGCTTGCGTGTAGGTGATGCCGGCGGCCTGCGATCTCTGTTGGGCCATGTACACCTGCCGTTCGGTGTCGATCCTCTCCGGCAACAGATTGTTGATGGTGACGTTGTCGGCCGCCACCTCACGGGAGAGCGCCTTGCAGGCGGCCGTCAGCCCGGACCGGGCGCCCGCCGACAAACCCATGACGCCGAACGGCGACTTCACCATCTGCGAGGTGATGTTGACAATCCGCCCGAACTGGCGGCGGCGCATGCCGCCGACTACCGCCTTGATCATCATGATCGGTGCCAGCATGTTCGACTCCACCGCCCGCAGCCAATCCCCATACTCGAAATCCTCCCACCTCCCCGGTGGAGGCCCCCAGTTGTTATTGACCAGAATGTCCGGGTCGGGACAGGCGGCCAGCAGCCGCTCTCGTCCCTCACTCGTATTGATGTCCGCGGCCACTGCTCGTACCACGACTCCGGTGCGCTGGCGTATCTCCGCCGCTGCCCGGTCCAAATTGGCCTGGCTGATCCCGTTGATCGTGACGTTGACGCCCTCTTCGGCCAGGGCCGCCGCGCAGGCCCTACCCAACCCCCGGCTCGAGGCCGTCAGTAGGGCTTGCCGCCCCCTGATCCCAAGGTCCACCGCGATACTCTCCCGTGTCGACTTGGCGGAATCGTAGGAAGGCCGGTTCGACCGGCCAGAGTCGGAGTGACATGGACGGGATACAGGTGGCGGTGCTCGACGACTACCAGCGGGTGGCTTCCGACTACGCCGCCTGGAGCAGCCTGCGAGCCGACGTCACTTTCTTCTCCGACCACCTCGATGACGGTGTGGCTCTGATCGAACGACTAGGCCCGTTCGCGGTCATCGCCGCCATGCGGGAGCGCACCCCTTTTCCCCGCCCCCTGATCGAGGCCCTTCCCAACCTCCGGCTTCTCGTCACCACCGGGATGAACAACGCCTCCATCGACCTTCCCGCCGCCACCGATCTCGGCGTCACGGTGTGCGGGACCGCCTCCCCGGGGGTCGGCACCGCCGAGCTCACCTTCGGGCTGATCCTGGCGCTGGCACGTGACCTGGTCGGAGAAGTGGCTTCGGTCCGAACAGGCGGGTGGCAGACCGGAGTGGGCCGGGATCTGCAAGGGTCCACACTCGGAGTGATCGGGCTCGGCAAGCAAGGAGGCGCCGTGGCCCGATTCGGGCAAGCCTTTGGAATGAAGGTGGCCGCCTGGAGCCAGAATCTGACCGCCGCTCGGGCCGCCGAGCTAGGCGTCCGGCTCATGTCGAAAGACGGCCTGCTGGCAGCCGCTGACTACGTCACGATTCACCTCCGCCTGAGTGACCGCACTCGCGGTCTCCTCGGGGCCCCGGAACTGGCTCGGATGAAGCCCACCGCCTTTCTGATCAACACCTCGCGGGCCCCGATAGTGGACGGCGAGGCGCTTCTGGCGGCGGTCAGGGCGGGAACCATCGCCGGCGCCGCCCTCGACGTGTTCGATCCCGAACCGCTTCCCGCCGACCACCCGTTCCGGCACGAGCATCGGATTCTCGCCACCCCCCACATCGGCTACGTGACCGATGACACCTACCGGAGCTTCTACACCGACGTGGTGGAGGACATCGCAGCCTGGATGTCCGGATCACCAATCCGCGTGCTGAACCCGGCCCCTGCCTGAGACCCGGTCACGTGGCGAAGTCCGGGTAGCCGAGGCCGGCCACCGCCGCGGCAAATGCTGCTACGAGGTCGTCATGAGTCATCTGCTCGGGGACAAGCACCGACCGGAGGAACTGCCAGAGCAGAAAGGGATGGGCGCCGAACCCGTACAGCGCGGCAAGGTCCAGGGTCACCAAGGCCTTCCTCTCCATCTCGGTCAGCCTGCCCCCTTCGGGAAAGGGCGGGACCGCCGCCAGCGACTCCCACCGCTCGACGAACGAGGCGGGTTCCTGCCGGAAAGCATGCACGGCCTGCTCGCTTCGATCCACCTCCCACATGAACTTGTTCAGCATGTAACGGCTCACGACCAGTCACCGGGCCAGGCGAAGAAGGGCTCGCTGCCGAACCGGCAGGTCACGGCCCCGGCCTCCACCGCCGGTCGTTCCCCGGCCACCGCCGTGCAGGTGAGGAAGTTGAGGAACTGAAAGCTGAGGTTCCCCGCGGCTAACAGCCGGTCATAGGCGCAGAATCGGACAAGGCCCTCGCCATCGCCGGCCGCAATCAGCTCCACGGCGATCCGGTCAAATTCGGGATCGGGGCTGCGACCGAGAAACTGGCGGGGCCCGCCGAGCTCGAAAGCCAGGTGTCCGCTTCCGATCACGGCCACGCGGTCGGCGTCGTCGCTTCGGTGGATGGCTTCGCGGAGGTAGCGACCGAGCGCCACGAATCGGGAGGCGTGGGGAATGGGTGGGGCATTGGTGTTGGTGTGGACCGGCACCACCGGAATCTCGAGGGCGGGCGTGAGGTAGAGGAGCGGAACCATGAAGGCGTGGTCGAGCCAGGGTTCATCGGAAAAGGAGAAGTCGACACCGATCGGAAGCTGGGTTCGTCCGAGCAGCGCGGAGGCGAGCCCGCAGTGGCCACGAAGCTCGCTCGCCGGCAGGCCGAAGGAGCGCTGTTCGGAAGGATGGGTTCCGCGCATCGTGTCGGCCTTACCGATCAAGAAGGCCGGCATGTTCGATGTCATGAACTGGCGGAGATGATCGGATCCGATGATCACGATTGCATCCGGTTTGGCGGCGATTACCTTCTCGCGGAACGACCGGAAGCGGGCCGCAACGGCGAGCAGATCGTCGGGGACTGGCGCCCGCAGGGCCGTCCACAAGAGCGGCGTGTGGGGCACGCCCAGGGTGAGCACGATCTCAGCCATCGATCAGGCCGAGGTCGCGCAGCGAGGCTGAGAGGCTCCGCTCCTCCGATTGGTGGAACTCCGCGGTGGCACCAGCCCCGAGATGGAACGCGGTCCATTGATAGTGACGGAGATCGGATTGCCAGCCGGGCGCAGCCACCGCCGTGGTGACGACCTGCTCCCAGAAACGGACGGCGGCCTCCTCCATCCCTGGTGCCGCCACCAGCCCTCGCCAGGTTCCGATCGTGCAGGGGACCGAGAGCTCTTCCCACACGGGAACCAGGGCATACGGTGCCGGGAGGCGGCCTGGGGCGGTCACCGCCAGGCCCCGCAATATCCCCGCGGCGGTCTCGGCGGTGGCGCTGGCCGCCGAAACGGCGCCCAGTTCCGCCCGGCCCCCCAGCACATCGGCGATCGCCTCGCGGGCCGAGTCGAACACGCGTACGGGTATGGTCGAACCCGAAGCGCCGGCGTGACGAGCGAGACGCGCCAGCGCCAGGTGGTTGACGTTGCCCCGGGCGGTGGCCAGCGCCGTCACCGGAGGGGGGGAATCGGCCAGACGGAGGAGCAGGTCCCCGGCGGACCGGAGAGCCGAGGCCGGGGGGACCACGAAAAGGATGTACTCCGTGCAGAGCATGGCTATGGCAGTCAGGTCCCGGGGGCCGGTGCGTGAAGCGCCGGTCAGCGCGTTGGTGATCAGAGTCGGCGAACTGATGGCTAGGCGATGGTTCTCGCCGGGAGTAGCCGCCAGCGATTCCCATCCAACGCTGCCTCCGCGACCCGGGACATTGACGACCTGGATGGGAGTCGGCAGCAACGGGGCGAGGGCAGCAGCCAGAGCCCGGGCGGCCCGGTCCTGACCGCCGCCCTGCGGGGTCCCGGCGATCAGTTCGATCGGGCGATCGGGCCGCCATCGCGCATCCGCCATCGGCTCGCGACGGTATCAGGCCGCTAACGCAGAAGGGATACCATCTCCGGGGTGGTCCCGCTGACGATCCGCGCCGTGGAAGCCAGGGCGACGCCCCTTCCCCTGGCGACGCCGATTGCCAGCGCACTGGCCGCTTACACCCGGGTCGACATGGTCGCCGTGTACGTCCACACCGACGGGCCTACCGGATTCGGATTCAACATGGGACTCGGAGGCTCCGCCAGCTCAGCGCTGGTCCCCTATATCGAGGAGGAATTGGCCCCGCTGGCAATCGGAGAGAACGCCGCCGCCCCGGAGGCGCTCTGGCACCGGTTGTGGAGCCCGAACAAGGCCCGGATGCGGGCGGGACTTGGCCTCTGGGCCCTGTCCGCGATCGACATTGCCTGCTGGGACATCGTGGCCCGGGCCGCCGGAATGCCTCTCCACACCCTCCTGGGTGGATACCGGCGCAAAGTTCCCGTGTATGGCAGCGGAGGTTGGCACAACCTCTCGGATGGGGATCTGATCGCCGAGGCCGAACACTTCGCTTCCCTGGGGATCACTGCCTACAAGTACAAGATCGGCTCCACCCGTGACCGGGAGAGGACGGCCACCCTGCGCCAGGCGATGGGCGACGGGTTCATGCTCCTCGCCGACGCCAACCAGCGCTTCAACGTTCGCGAGGCGATAGAGACTTCCTACATGCTGGCTGACTTCGGGGTGGCCTGGATCGAGGAACCGGTACTGGCCGACACCGTCGACGACCTCGCCGAAGTCGCGGCCGGCGCCGCCGTCCCCACCGCGACCGGTGAGAACGTCTATCTTCGCTGGGGGTTTCGCGAAGTCTGTGAGCGCCGGGCCGCCGCCTACTTGCAGCCCGACGTGTCCCGCTGTGGAGGCGTCACCGAGTTCCAGAAGGTCGCTCACCTCGCCGACGCCTTCAACCTGTCTTTGAGCAGCCACCTGTGGCATGAGCTCTCCATCTCCTTGGTGGGGGCTTCTCCGGCCGGGTTCATGTGCGAGTACACCGAACTCCTCCCCGAAGGCCTCCTCACCCGCGAGTTCCGGGTCGTCGACGGCTGTATCGAGGTGCCCGACGAACCGGGGCACGGCGTGGCCCTGGCCAAGTAGCGTGCGCGCCATCCCGACACTTCGGAGCCACCCATGAAGATCACCGCCGTAGAGACCTATCCCATCAGGCTGCCACTGGCCCGGCCGGTGCAGATGTCGAATGCTCTGATCGAGCGCTCCAACAACGTCCTGGTCAAGATCACCACGGATGTGGGCTTGACCGGATGGGGTGAAGGCGTAGAGGCGATTGCCCTCACCGGCGAGAATCAGGGTCGGATCAAGGCGGCGATCGACGAGCTCGGCGCTCGCCTCCTCGGCCAGGACCCGCGCCGCCTGACTGCGCTGTGGCTGGAGATGCAGCGCGGAGTCCACGGGAACATGACCGCCATCGGGGCGATCGACATCGCTTTGCACGACCTGGCCGGCAAGGCTCTCGGCGTTCCGATCCATCAACTGCTGGGCGGGCCAACCCGTAGCACGGTCCCGGCCCTCACGCTGATCGGGAGCGGAGACCCCGATGCCGATGTGGTCACCTTCGACGCCAAATACGATGCCGGCTACCGGTGGTTCAAATTGAAGCTCGGCATCGGCGATCAGAACTCAGAAATCAAGACCATGTCGGCCCTGGCCAACCACAGCAATGTCGTGCTCTGCGGGGACGTCAACGGCGGTTGGGACGAATACGAGTCGCTTCGCTTCCTCCGGGCGATCGACGGGCTCGGGGTGCGCTTCGTCGAGCAACCGACCCTGGACCGCCAGGCCTTGGTCCGGGTGGCGGCGGCCAGCCCGGTGGCTATCTGCGCCGACGAGAGCGCCGGCTCCGTCGAAGACCTCCTGGGATTCGGGCCAACCGCCGTGGCCGGCGTGAGCCTCAAGCTGATCAAGCTGGGTGGGATCACCGGGGTCATGCGGGGGGCGGCCCTCTGCGACATGCTTCATCTGGCCATCAATCTGGCGGGCAAGGTGGCAGAGTCGAGCGTGGCCGCCGCCGCCAATCTCCATTGCGCGGCGGCCATGAGTGAGCTGGCATTCGGGTGCAGTCCCGGCAACCAGGCGGTGGCGGCGGACGTCACCGCCGATCCGGTCCGGGCCATCGAAGGGGTTTTCACGGTTTCCCAGGGCCCTGGCCTCGGTGTCGAGGTCGACGAGGCGCGGGTCGCGGCCCTCAGCTCATGAACCGGCCGCCATTTACGGCGATGGTCTGGCCGGTCATGTAGCTCGCCTCATCGGAGGCCAGGAAGAGGATCCAGGAAGCGATCTCGTCCGGCCGCTGGTACCGGCCGAGGGGAATCGATGCCGCCGTGGCCTCCAGTTCCTCCGGGCTGCGCACTTGCCGGATCCGGTCGGTCAGCACCGCCGACGGCGCCAGGGCGTTGACGGTTATCCCGTCCCCCGCTAGCTCGTGGGCCATGACCCGGCTGAGGGCATGAACGGCCGCTTTGGCGGCCGCGTAGGGAGGCGATGTGCGATAGCCGGCGGTCTGTCCGGCCAATGAGCCCACATTGATGATGCGGCCGGCACCCGATCTCCGGAGCAAGGGGACCGCCCGCCGTGAGGTCAAGAAGACCGCGGTGAGGTTGAGGTCCAGCACCCGCCTCCACTCCTCCAGAGATAGCTGGTCGGTGGTCCGCTGCACCCAGAATCCGCCAGCGTTGTTGACGAGGACATCGAGCCGCCCGCGTTCGTTCTCAATCCGGCCGAACGCGACGTCAACGCCCTCCTCCGCGGTGACATCGCAGCTCAGAAATGTGACATGTCCGGTTTGTCCGGCTACCTGTGTTCCTCGCTCTTCGTCGATATCGAGGATGAACACCGCCGCCCCCGCACCCGCGAATGCGCTGGCAACCGCGGCCCCGATGCCCACCGCTCCTCCGGTCACCGCTACCACGCGGTCCGAGTAATCGAAGCTCAGGTCGCTCATGAGCGCTCACCCCGCGCCAGCTCATACAGTTCCACGCCCAGCTCATGAAGGGCGCGATCGGCGGCCGAGGCGGAAGCCTCCACAAACGCCGCTCTCTCCGCAGGCGTGAGATCGACGAACTCGATGCCTGCCGCCTCCAACGAGGCCCGCAGTTTCTTTTCGATTCCGGCGGCGAGACCACGTTGATGCGCTATGGCGGCTTCGGCTGCCGCTCCGATGACCCCTTTGATGTCCCGGGGCAGCCCATCCCAGGTGGGTCGATGCACGAACAGCCCTCTCGCCCCGTAGAGGTGTCCGGTCATGGTGAAGTGGCCGTGAACCTGATCAACCCCGTAAGCCACGCTGTTGGCCAGCGGGTTCTCTTGAGCGTCCACCTGGCCACTCCTGATCAGCCCGATGCCGGCTTGCAGTTCGGTAGCCACCGGGATCGCCCCCCAACCCCGGACCATCTCCTCGTGATAGGGGTTCGGCTGGAGGCGGATCTTCATGCCGGCGCAGTCACGGGGCGACCGAACGGTCCGCAAGCGGTTGGACAGTTGACGAAAACCGTTGTCCCAGTATCCCAGGACGTCGAAGCCGGTGGACGAACGCACGGCGTCGGTCAGAACCTCCCCCAGTCGGCCATCGAGGCGACGATGGGCCGCGTCCAGATCCGAGAAGAGGTACGGGATCTCCAGGACATTCAGCTGGCGGACCCGGTGACCAAGGTAGCTGGTGGAGAAATAGCACATGAACATCTCGCCCGCCTCGACCAGATCAAGCAGGTCGAGAACGGGTCTATCCGCATCGAGGATGTTCCAGGTCACCGGCATCTCGACCTCTCCCCCGGTGCCGAGCAATACCAGCCGACGAAACAGGTCAAGCCCTTCGCCATGGGAGGTGTCGCGGGGTGCGTAGCCGCCTATCGGCAGCGCGGAGCCTCCCAAACCCGCCCGAGTGATCAAATCACCCCCTCGCCTCGCAGGGTCTCGATCTCGTCCGGGTTCAGGCCCAACTCGGCGAGCACCGACTCCGTGTCGGCTCCCAGCAGTGGCGGGGCGAGCCGGATCGAGGCCGGAGTTGCCGAGAAACGGATGGGGAGACCCAGGGTTCGGATCAAGCCAACAACGGGATGATGGATCTCCGCGATCATGTCCCGGGCTAGGGCCTGCGGGCTGGAGAGCGCCTCCGCCACCGAGTTGATGGGGCCTGCCGGAATTCCGGCCTTGTCGAGGAGTCCCATCCAATCGACCCGATCCCTGCTCGCGATCACCGCACCCACGCGCTCATCGAGTTCTTCCCGATGCCCCACCCGTTCGGGGTTAGTGGCAAAACGGGGGTCAGTGGCCCATTCGGGGTGACCGAGCACCCGCGCAAACGCGCCGAACTGGGCATCGTTACCCACTGCCACCGCCAGGTCACCGTCGGCAGCCGGGTAGGTCCGATAGGGAACGATGTTGGGGTGACCGGTGCCATAGCGCCCCGGCTCCTCTCCTGACACCAGGTGGTTGGCGGCGACATTGGCCAGCATCTGCAGGCCGGTGTCGTGCAGATTGACCTCGCACTGCTGCCCGATCCCCGTCTGGCGAACCGCATGAAGGGCGGCCAGGATCGCGATGGCCGCCATCATCCCGGTGCAGATGTCGACGATCGCCACTCCCAGCTTCATGGGAGCACCCTCGGGTTCGCCGGTGATCGCCATGAGCCCGGTTTCCGCTTGGAGAATGAAGTCGTAACCCGGCTTCCCCGCCTTGGGGCCGCTGGATCCATAACCGGTGATCGAACACCTCACCGCAGCCGGCGCATGCTCGGCATACCAGCCATCGTCGAAACCCCAGCGCTCGATGGTGCCAAGCTTGAAATTGTCGATGACCACATCGGCCCTCTCGATCAACCGGCCCAGGATTCGGCGCCCCTCGGGGCTCGCCAGATCGAGCGTCACGCTCCGCTTGTTGCGATTGATGCCCAGGTAGTAGGCCGAGAGCGGCCCCGCATAGGGGGGGCCCCAGTGACGGGTATCGTCGCCCTTCCCAGGCTGCTCGACCTTGATCACGTCGGCGCCGAGGTCGCCCAGCGTCATGGCGCAGAGCGGACCCGCCAACACCCGGGTGAGGTCGACCACTGTGACCCCGGATAGGGGTCCGATCGGCGGACCCGGCAGGGCGCTGGAGGTCATTGCCGGGCGGCCCGGGAACTCTCGCTCTGGTTGAGCCCCTGTTCGAAGTCCTGGCGGTAGCGGTCCATGTCTGCCTTGTTTCTCACCCGGAACTGGTGGAAGTCGGGCGCTCGCTTCTCCATGAAGGCGTTCATTCCCTCCAGTGACTCCTCGGTTCCCCAGATGTTGGCAAGCAACTCCATGCCGTGCTGCCAGGAGGGATAGAGGCTGTCGGAGTCGAAATTGAGCGAGACCTTGGTTGCCCGGATGGTCTGGGAGCTGTAGCCCCGGATCTGGGTGACGATCTCTTCGACCTTGGCCTTGAGCTCCGCGGCCGGGACGGCGATGTTGGCGAGGCCGATCTCGGCTGCTTCCTTGCCGGTGTAGCGCTTGCAGAGAAAGATCATTTCCTTGGCGCGCCGTTCTCCGATCATTTTCGCGATGTACTGGGTGGCGCCGACTGTGGGGCAAGCACCTACCCTCGCCCCGGTTTGCCCGAAGGTGGCGTCATCGGCCGCGACCACCAGGTCACACCACAGCATCAGTTCATGACCACCGCCGACGCACGCTCCTTCGACCATGGCGATCACCGGGATCGGAAGGTTGCGACAGGTCATCGCCACCTTGAGCATGCGGTCGTTCCACATCGCCGAGTTGGCCTTGGTGAGCTTCATCATGGCGTGGAAGTCGCCTCCTGCCGAGAAGTGACCGCCGACTCCGTAGACGACGGCGGCGACGATGGTGGGGTCTTCCCTGGTTGATCCCAGGGCGTCAGCCAGCTCGTCCAGCGTCTGTTCGCGGAAGGCATTGCGAACCTCGGGGCGGTTGATGCCGATCCAGGCGGCATCGTTGCGGACCTCGA
>DATHSX010000302.1:0-2968 GCA_035463935.1 Acidimicrobiia bacterium
CGATATCCACTTTCACATCGTCGACACCGGCGAGGGCACCGACGGCACCTTCGATCGAGGAGGCGCAGTGGCCACAGTGAATGTCGGGAACGGTCAGCGTACGGCTGGTCATGCGAGTACCTCCTCAGGTGTGGTTGACGGTCCGGTGACGGCGTCGGTGTAACGCAACGTCTCCATCAGCTCGTCGACGATTTGTGCCGAGCGTCCCTCGGCGACCGCCTCCGGAACACAGGTTTCCAGATGATTCTGCAACAGGATTCGATTGACCTTCTCCAACGAGGACTGGAGGGCGGAAACCTGCTTCATCACTTCCGGGCAGTAGCGTTCCTCGTCGACCATGGCGATCACGGCGTCGAGGTGACCTCGCACCGTCTTGAGCCGGTTGAGGGCACCCTGCTTGTGAACTTCTCTCATCTCGATTCTCCGATCTGTCTTGCTCAAGGTGCCGTAACGTGGAACCCACCCCACCCAGGGTGGGAACCGGACTGTAGCACGTCACCAGTCACATCGGTCCTGCGCGGTTAGGTGCTTGGCGGGTTGCCCGCGGATCATTGCTGCTATTCCCGCGGCAAACTCCTCCCGACAGCCAGTGGAGCAGAAGTAGTAGGTCTGGCCGTCGATCTGGAAGTGGGGTGTGCCGAGGCGGTCCACTGACATCCCGCACTCCGGATCTGTGGCCATGCTTTCCAGGGCGCGGAAGGCTCCATCCTCGAGCCAGAGAATCCTGTCGGCTACTTCCTTGAGCCGGTTGTCGTGACTGACTATCACTACGGCCCGTTGCTCTTCGGTGGCGGCGGACCGCAGCAGCCGGGCGATCTCGTGGCCGATCTTCGAGTCGAGGTTAGCGGTGGGCTCGTCGGCCAGGATCACCGGCGGCCGGTTGGCCAGAGCCCGGGCGAGGGCGATCCGCTGTTTTTCTCCTCCCGATAGTTTGTGCGGCTTGAAGTCGAGGCGGCTAGCGAGTCCGAAACCTTCGAGTAGTTCCTCGGCGCGTAGGTGGGCCGGTTTGCCGGTGACACCAGCCAGGTTGAGGGCGAGCTCGACGTTCTCCCGGGCGGTGAGGGCGCCGAGCAGGTTGAAGTCCTGAAAGACGAACCCGAAGGTGCCGGCCCGGAAGCGGGGCAGCTTTGACTCCGGAAGAGCGGTGATGTCGGACCCGGCCGCCATCACCCGGCCGGAGGTGGGTCTGAGCATCGCCCCCAAGATGGATAGAAGTGTGGTCTTGCCGCTGCCAGAGGGTCCCATGATCAATACCACCTCACCCTGGGGCACTTCGAGGTCGACACCGCGCACCGCTTGCACTTGGGTTTCTCCCTCGCCGAATGTCTTCACAACTTGTTGAGCGGATAGGGCGATGTCGTTCATGATGATCTCCTGAATACCGATGCCGGGTCGACTCTCCATACCCTGAACAAGGGGGCGATTGCCCCGACGAGGCTGATGACGACCGCGGTGATGCCGATCCGTACCACGGATAGTGCCTCCACTACCAGGTCGATGTCAGGAGCGGCTGCGGCGACGATGGCGCCGATGACATAGGTGAGGGCAACGGCGAGGGCCAGGGCGATGACAGTGGTCCATACCGCCTGGACGAGGACGAGCCGGGTGGTGCGAGCTCTGCCGGAGCCGAGGGCTTTCATCACCCCGATGTCACGCAGCCGGGAGAGGACCGAGGCGTAGAGGGTCAGTCCGATCACTGCCAGGGCGACGGCAAAGGCAGCGGCCGACATGATCAACATCAGGTCGGTGCTCATCTCCCGAACGATGGCTCGCTCTTCGGCGGAGAACCGGGCCCTGGTCTGGGCGGTCTGGCCGGTGGCCTGTGCGATTTCCCCCACGACCCGATCGGGGTCTCCCGCCGAGCCGACCAGGACATAGCTGGCGGTTCCCTGCCGTCCCAGCAACTCGGCCAGGCCCTCGTACTGGACGTAGGCGGTGGTATTGACGATCGAGGTCATCCCGGTGGTGAGTCCCGAGATCCGCCAGGTCTGGCCCAAGGTCTGCACCTCGCCGCCCACTCTCACGTCGAGTTCAGATGCGGCTGACTCGTCGAGGACCAACTCGCCCGGTCCGGGCTCCGCCCCGGCCACCAGGGACGCCGGGCCACCCCGACCACCTGGCTGGTAGCCGAACACGTAGCTCGGACGACGTGCACCCGAAGCGGACTCGACCGAGTCGCTGGCGAAAAGGATGGGTTCCGCCCAGGCCACGCCAGGGAGGTCGGCGATCGTTTCCACCATCGAGCCCGCCAGCACCGAAACCGACATGTGGATGGTGCGAACCCCTTCCTCGGAGACGATCACGTCGGCCGGCGAGGAGTCGATGTACCGGGACACCTGACGGGTGGAGCCGGCGAAGATGCCGTCGAGAGTAAGGGCCATCACCAGCGCTACCGCCACCCCCAATACCCCGAGCAGGGCACGGCGCCGGTTGGCGAACAACATACGACGGGCAACGGGAACCATCTCACCACCCCCGATACACCGAGGCGGGGTCGAGTTGGGCCACCTGGCGGGCGGGAATCACGGCGGCCACCGCCGCCATCAGGACCGACCCGGCGACCACCGCCACCACATGGCGAGGCTCGAGGGCGAACCAGAACTGGGGACGCAGCCGGCCGACCAGCCAGGCGCCGGCCAGATACATCAGGTAACCGAGCCCCGAACCAGCGACTGCCAAAATCATGGTCTGACCCAAGACGATGGCGAGCAGCTTCCACCGGCCCGCTCCCATGGCCTTGGCGATTCCGTACTCGTGGAACCGGTCCACCAGCCCGGAGTAGACGGTGAGCGCGATGACCAGGGTTCCGGCGGCGAAGGCGATGAGGATCATCAGCCTTACGGGCGACTCAAGTATCCCGGCCAAGACCTGGCGGTCGTTCTCAGCTAGGAATGAGGGGTCGAGGGCTACAAGCCCCGTGCTCGACTCGATGGTCGCCGCTACTTGGGCCGGTTGGTCGGTCTGCACG
>DATHSX010000303.1:0-2388 GCA_035463935.1 Acidimicrobiia bacterium
CGAAGCGAGGATCACCAGGCTGAAGCCCCCGATGCGCTCGAGCGATATCGCACTGGTCCGGACCTGGTCGAGGATCGAGCTGACCTGAAGTCCGATGAGGAGGAAGACCAGATTCTCGAGGATGAACTGGATGGTTCTCCAGTTGTTGGCCTCGCTGATCCGGGAGGCCGGGCTCTGTATGACCGGCGCCCGGTGGCCGAGAATCAGTCCGGTGACCACCACGGCTAGCACCCCGGAGGCGTGGATCTGCTCGGCGAGGATGTAGGCGGCGAACGGGGCGACCAAGGAAACAGTGGTGTCGAGAACAGTCTCGGTCACCAGCACTCTGATCTTGCCGATGATGGCGGCCACGAGCAACCCCACCAGCACCCCCCCGCCGGCGGCAAGCAGGAAGTCACCCGCCACTCCCCAGACGCTCAGCCCTCCCCCGAAGGCCGCCAGCGCCGTCCGCAACAGGACCAGGGCCGTGGCGTCGTTGACGAGCGACTCGCCCTCCAGGATGGTGATGATCCGCCGGGGCATTCCGATCCGCCGGGCGATCGAGGTGGCGGCCACCGCGTCGGGCGGAGCCACGACCGCTCCGAGGGCCAGGGCCGCGGAGAAGGGGATGGGAAGCAGCCTCGTGGCGATCAGAGCGACCCCCAGGGCGGTGACGAGGACGAGACCCACCGACAGCAACGCGATCGGCCGGCGGTTGGATCGGAAGTCGAGGAGCGAGGTCCGGAGGGCGGCAGCGTAGAGCAGGGGAGGCAGTAGACCCACCAGGACAAGTTCGGGCTCGAGATGGATCACCGGGACGAATGGCAGGTAGGACCCGATCACCCCGACTACCACCAGCAACAGGGGGGCGGGCAAGCCCGATCGGCGTCCTAGGGCGGAAACGGCCGCCACCACCAACACCAGGCTTACCAGGGTTAGGGCGACTTCCACCGGGCTCAGTGTGACACGGCCAGCGGGACGAACCGGCTCAGCCGCCCCGTGAGGTGGCGGCTCAGGTGGTCGCCGGGGCCGCTGGCTGTTGGCTGGTGGTATTCAGCAGTGGGGGCGGCCGGCCTCACGTCGGGCCGGAGGCGCGCACGAACCACCGAGTCATGGCTGCGCGCCGGTCGCAGCTTTCCGGATAGCCGACCAAACCTTGTTCGGAGTCAGCGGCAGGTTGAGCTTTGCCACGCCCCAGGGGGAAAGGGCGTCATGGACCGCGTTGAGCACCGCAGCCGGTCCGCCAATGCATCCGGCCTCGCCGGTGCCCTTCACTCCGAGAGGGTTGGAGGGCGCGGCGGAGTAGAGCCGCCCCGTAGTCAGCGGGAAGGGCATGGCGGCGGACGGAACCAGATAGTCCATCAGGGTCGAGGTCAACGGCTGGGCGTCGTCGTCGTAGCGGATCTCCTCCAGGAGGGCCTGGCCCAGCCCCTGCATCAAGGATCCGTGCAGCTGACCCTCAACGATCATCGGGTCGAGCACCTCACCACAATCGTCTACTGCCACCAGGTTGCGGAGATGAACAGCCCCGGTGGCAAGCTCGACCTCCACGACCGCAATGTGGACGCCATAGGGAAAGGTCTGGGCGTGGGGGATGTACATCTCCTCGGTCACCAGTTCCACGCCCTGTTCCTGCGCGGCCGCTGCCACCTCCGCCCAACTCACTTCGGACCCCGGAGCCCCCGCCACTCCGAACTTCCCCTCGGCCAGGACGAGATCGGCCGCGGCAGCCTCGAGCAGTTCGGAGGCGATGGCGCGGGCCCGCTCCCGGACCGCCACCGCCGCCCGCCAGGCGGCGGACGCCCCGACCTGGGCCGAGCGGCTGGCGAAGGTGCCGACACCCTCAGCCACCTCGCCGGTGTCACCGGCGACAAAACGAACCTGATCGACGGGTACCGCCAAGGTTGAAGCCACGAGCCGTCTCCAAACCGTCTCGTGTCCCTGTCCCGAGGCCACCGACCCGGTTGCCACCACCACGGTTCCATCGGGGTTGACGGAGACCCGCCCCCATTCCCCGGTGTCGATCGCCCCGCCCGCCCTCTCCACGAACGCCCCGATGCCCAGCCCGATCGGGTCCAGCCGCAGCTGGCGGCGCCGGAGCTGCTCGGCGCGCACGGCCTTCTCGTCGACCAGGTCGAGGGCGAGGTCCAAAGCGCCGCGATACTCCCCGGAGTCGTAAAGGGCCCCGGTCACTGTCCGGTAGGGCAGGGACCCGATGAAGTTGCGGCGCCGGACCTCGGCGGGATCCATCCCGGCGGCCACCGCGAAGGCGTCGACCGCCCGTTCGATGGCGAGGGCCGCCTCCGGCCGGCCGGCGCCCCGGTACGAGCCGGTGGGCGCCCGATTGGTGACGACGATGGTGGTATCAGCGCGCACGTCCTCGATGTCATACAGGCCGGTGACCAGATA
>DATHSX010000304.1:0-1593 GCA_035463935.1 Acidimicrobiia bacterium
CGCACTTCCTCAGCCCGCTAGGACCTGGCGTATGCCCGCCAGGACCCGGGCCGGATTGATGAGGGCGTGATGCTCGATGGCGAACTGAGGCCACGGGGTGTCGAAACCGGTGACCCGGACGATCGGCGCCTGCAACTCGTAGAGCGCCCGTTCCGCCACCACCGCCGCCACCTCGGCGCCCATCCCCGCCGAGCCCTGCGGCTCCTGGACTATCAAGAGCCGGCCGGTTCGTGCCACCGACTCCAGAACCGTCTCCTGATCCCAGGGGAACAGCGTACGGAGATCGATGACCTCGACCGAGGCCTCGGATTGTTCGGCCGCTTTCAGGCACACCGGCACCAGACCGCCATAGCTGACCAGGGTCAGCTGGTCTCCGGGGCGGCGAATCCGGGCCCGGCCAATCGGAAGGGTGTAGTGGCCGGTCGGCACCTCTTCACGCCCGGCCCGATACAGCACCTTGGGTTCCAGGAAGATCACCGGGTCGTCGCCCTCCAGGGCTGCTGCCAGGAGTCCCTTGGCATCGAAGGGGGTGGACGGGCAGACCACCACCAGGCCCGGAGCGTGCACGAAGTAAGCCTCGGGCGAGTCGCAGTGATGCTCGTGGGCGCCGATCCCGGCGCCGCTGGGGAATCTGAGCACTACGGGAAGGCTGACGTGGCCCCGGGTGCGATATCGAAACCGGCCGAGATGGCTGACGATCTGGTCAAACGCCGGATACACGAACCCATCGAACTGGATCTCGGCTATCGGGCGGGCGCCGGCGATGGCCATCCCGATGGCAGTACCCACGATGCCGGACTCGTTGAGGGGCGTGTCGATCACCCGCCCGTCGCCAAACCGCTCCTGCAGCCCCTCGGTGATCCGGAAGACACCGCCGGAGAGGCCGATGTCTTCGCCCAAGGCGATGGTTTCCGGCCTCAGCTCCATCGCCTCGATGAGGGCGGCATTGATGGCCTCGGCCATCGTCCAGGACGCGGTCGGTCCGCTCACCTCCGGGTCCTTACCGACCAGCCAGGTGTCCTCGGGTGCGAACTCGGTGAGCGGCTCGCTCGCGGCTCTCTGGGCGGCGTGGAGTTGTTCGACCACGACCGCGGGGATGCGCTGAAAGGCATGCCGGGCCACGTCTGCGCGGGAGGGCAACGGCCGGGCCTCGATGGCTGTGATCGCGGCCTCGACTTGATCGGCCACCTCCATCGCCACCTTCTCGCCGATCTGCTCGTCCCACCGGTCGCGCTCCGCCAGATACCTGCGCAACCGTTCGATCGGATCCTTCGCTCGCCACGATGCCTCCTCCTCGGCGCTCCGATACCGACGGGCGTCGTCGGCGGTGGCGTGGGCACCGTACCGGTAGGTGAGGGCTTCGATCAGGGTGGGACCACCACCCGACCGCGCCCGGTCCACGGCCTCCTTTGTCACCTGGTACACCGCCAGGACATCCATACCGTCGACCCGAACGCCTTCGAACCCGTAGCCCGTGGCCTTCTGGGCGATGGTCGCGGAGGCGGTCTGCTTTTCGTAGGGCACCGAGATGGCATACAGGTTGTTGGCGCAGATGAATACCACCGGGACCTTCCACACCCCGGCGAAGTTCAT
>DATHSX010000305.1:0-3298 GCA_035463935.1 Acidimicrobiia bacterium
GCGCTCCGATCCCGCACCGCACGCAAGTCGACCAAGTCGATCACTCTTTCCACATGGCTTTGATCGACCGGGTCGGAGGTGGAGTCCTTGGGCAGGGCTCCGAGCAGCAGGTTCTCGTCGACACTGAGCCCGTCGAAGACCGAGATGATCTGAAAGACCAGACCCATCCCCATCCGGGCCCGGGCGGTGACCGGGAGCAGGGTCACGTCGGTGCCCTGGAAGCGGATCGATCCCCGCTCGGGACGGAGGCGACCATATATGAGGTGGAGCAGGGTGCTCTTGCCGGCCCCATTGGCTCCGATCAAACCGTGCATCTCGCCTCGCTCCACCTCGAGATCGACGTTGGCGACAGCTTTGAGTCCGCCAAAGGTCTTGCTGACTCCGCTGACGGTGAGAATGCTCACGAGGCTCGCTCCCGGTTGAGGAAGCCGAAGATCCCGGCCGGGATGAGAAGGATCACCACCACGAGGATGACTCCCACCACCACGAGCCAGGTGTCGAGCAGGTGGCCGGAGAGCCGGGCGGTCAGATAGGGAAGGGCGACCGCTCCCACGATCGGGCCGATCAGGGTGCCCTTGCCTCCCAGCACCACCCACAGCAAGACCAGGGTGGAGGAGCCCACTCCCACCGCCGCCGGGGAGACGATGCCTTCGTGGAGATAGAACAGGCTTCCGGCCAGTCCGGCGATGGCTCCCGAGAGGACGAAGGTCCATCGCTTGATGTGAGGGACGTCATAGCCGAGCAGTTCGACCCGTTCCTCGTTCTGGCCGATTCCGCGAAAGATCAATCCGGGGCGGGAGAGGAGGTAGCGCTTCAAGCCGAGATAGGTGATCACGAGAATCGTCGCGGCCAGCAGATAGAAGCCATGGCCCCGATGCACTGGCCCGAGGCGATAGGTCATCAAGATCCCGTTCTGACCCCCGGTGACCGGGCCCCCGGCGTTGGCCAGGCGTTCCAGCGCCACCGAGACCGCCAGGGTGACGACGGCGAACTCGACTCCCCGCAAGCCCCCCCGGCGGGCGAAGGTGAAGTAGGAGATGCCCAGGGCCAGGAGGGCCGACGCCGCAACCGCCCCGACGATGGTCACCGCGAGGGGGAGGGGGAGGATCCCCGCCTCCCGGGTGGAGAGGATGCCCACCGCATAGCCGGCACCCCCGAAGAAGGCTGCCTGGCCGAAGGTGAACATCGCTCCGTACCCCCAGATCAGGTCGACCGAGAGGGCAAACACGGCCAGCAGCAGGAAACGACCGATGCGATCGACGAAGAACGCATCGCGGCTGGCAATGGGCAGCGCCACCAGGAGCGCCAGCAGGATCAGCTCGGCGTTGCGGAGTGCCTTCCCCCCGGAGCTCCAGAAACTCCGAGGGGTTAGGGCTCTCTCACCTGGCACAGGATCGGGCGGCTACAGCGAGCAGTCCTCCTCGGGGTCCATGTCGTCGAACGAATCGACCAGCACGTATTGGCCGTTCTGGGCCTGGACCAGGTTGATGGTCTGCTTGAGATGGTGAGACGGCATCATCTCCACCGTTCCGGTGGGGCCTTCGTAGGTCTGGCCGACCATTGCCTCGGCCACCGCGGCAGGGTCGGTCGAACCGGCCTGCTCCACGGCCTGCTTGTAGAGCCAGACGGCGTTGTAGGCGCCGACCCCCTCACCACCGGAGGGGATTTCCCCCTCGCCGAACTCGGCGGCATAGGCCTCGAGGAAGGGCTGCACCCCGGGGGCGTCCGCCACGGTGAAGAAGGGCAGCGCGGTGTACGAGCCCTCGGCGAGGTCGGCGATGCCGGCGTAGTCGGGGTCGCCGAGGAAGATCGTTCCGATCCCGACCGAGTCGAGCAGACCGGCGTCGCTGAGCGCGGTCAGGGCGGCTCCCCACACCGCCGGGTAGAGCGAGAAGATGTAGTCGGGCTGGGTGTCGCGGACCTCCTGCACCAGCTCGCTGAAGTCCTCGGCGATCAGCGGCAGATAGAGCTCGGAGACCACCGTGCCCCCGTTCTCCTCGATGATCGGCTTGGCGATCTCGAAGCTTCGCCGCGGCCAGACGTAGTCGGCGCCGAACAGCATGGCGTTGGTCCCATACGCCTCCTGCAAGATCGGGATGAGGGGACGGATTTGCTGAGCCGGAACCGCTCCGAAGGAGAAGTAGAGCTCGTTGCACTTCCCGCCTTCGTAGGTCTCGGTATAGAAGAGCAGCTTGCCCCCCGCTTCGACAACCTCGGCATAGGCGGCATCGTTGGCGTCGGAGCCGATGGGGCCCATCACCAGGTCGACGTTGTCGCTTTGCACCAGCTTGCGGGCCTTGTCGACGGTGGCGGCGACGTCGGTCTGGATGTCCTCGACGATCACCTCCACCTGGCGGCCGAGGATCCCGTCGGCGGCGTTGATCGTGCTGATCGCCAGCTGGGCGCTTCTCGCCAGGCTGTTGCCGTAGGTGGTGAAGGGACCGGTCAGGTCGGCGATGATCCCGATCTTGATCGGTTCCTCTACGACCGGCGGACTGGTGGTCTCGGCGCTCGTCGTGGTCGGCGCCGCCGTGGTCGCCGTGGTTTCCGCGCCGGTGGTGACGGCCCCGGTGGTACCGGCACCGCCTCCATCCCCGCAGGCGGTGACGACGAGGGCCAGGACGAGGCTGATGAGGATCGGACTTCTTCGTTTCATCTTGTTCTCCTCCGGTTATTCAGCGGTGAATCGGCTGGGAGCGTAATCACCCCGCCCGCCGCCCCCCGGCGAGGATCGCGAGAACTTCCTCCAGGCCGGCCACGGTGGCGTAATGGGTGTCCAGGTCGTAGAGGGTCGACTCCTGCTCGCGTTCGGAGGTGGCGGCCACGCACGCGACGGGGACGGTGACCTGGTAGTCGCGGAAGAAGGCATCGTGGGCGGTGGAGCGGACGCAGATGTTGGTGACAACTCCGGTGAGGATGAGGTGGTCGATGCCCAGCTCGCGGAGGCGCTGATCGAGGTCGGTTTCGAAGAACCCGGAGTAACGGGTCTTCGGGATCCGGAGCTCCTCGCCGTCGGGTTCGAGCTCGGCCACGATCTCTGCCCCCCAGCTTCCGCGGAGACAGTGGACCGATCTCTTCTCGAACTCCCGATCGCCCGGCAGATGCTCGTCGCAGACCCAGATCACCCGGGACCCGCTCTCCCGAGCAGCCTGCAGCAAACGCCGGATCGGCTCGTAGAGACGGCGCCCCTCGAGCAGCGGCATCGCCCCTTCAGGTTCGAGGAAGTCGTTGAGCATGTCGATCACCAGCACGGCGCTTCGAGCGGGATCGAAATCGAGCCGGTGGGTGACCCGGTGCT
>DATHSX010000306.1:0-5666 GCA_035463935.1 Acidimicrobiia bacterium
TGGTCAGGCGCCGCTTCATGCCCCCCGAAAGCGGTTCCACCCTGCTCTGTTTGCGATCGGAGAGCTGGGCGAAGGCGAGCAGTTCATCGATTCGCTTGCGGATCTCGGTACGGGGCAGGTCGAAGTAGCGACCGTAGATCAACAGGTTCTCTTCGACGGTCAATTCGGTGTCGAGGTTGTCCTCCTGGGGCACCACCCCCAGCCGGGCCCTGATGACCGGGCCATAGACCTCGGGGTCGAGGTCGAAAACGCTGAGGTGACCCGACGTCACCGGCGAGACGGCGGCGATCATCTTCATCGTGGAGGTCTTGCCGGCGCCGTTCGGCCCGAGGAAGCCAAAGGCTTCGCCCTTGCTGATATCGAAGCTCACGCCATCGACCGCAACGAAATCGCCGAAGCGCTTGGTCAGATCCTTGGCGACCACGAGAGGCTCAAACACGGCGGGAACGGTAGTGGTCGGGAGGGACAGGGTCGGAGGGAATTGGGACCCCGGCCCCTCTGTGAGAATCACCGGATGATCAAGGCGGTCGCATTCGACATCGGGGAGACCCTGATCGATGAAACGCGGATCTGGTCGCGCTGGGCCGACCGGCTCGGGGTGCCTCGTTTGACGTTCCTTGGCGTGTTGGGGGCGTTGGCTGCGCTCGATCGACCCCATCGGGAGGTCTTCGATTTCTTTCGGCCTGGCTTTGACCTCGACTCCGAGTTGGAGCGCTGGGCCGCCGAGGAACCGGACGGGCTCCGCGAGAACTTCGATGAGGCCGACCTCTATCCCGACGTCCCCGGCTGTCTGGCGCGGCTTTTGGATCGGGGTTTGAAAGTGGTGGTCGCCGGCAACCAGCCGGTGCAGGCCCGGCTGGCCCTCGAGCGCATGGATCTGGGCGTGGCGGCGATCCTGGTATCGGCTGAGATCGGTGCGGAGAAGCCGTCGCCGGCATTCTTCAGACGCGTGGTTGAAGCCTGCGGGGTGGCTCCAAACGAGATCCTTTATGTCGGCGACCGGCTCGACAATGATGTCCTCCCCGCCCGGGCGGCCGGCCTTCGAACGGTGCTGCTGAAGCGGGGACCCTGGGGCTATCTCCATGCCGAGCGTCCGGAGGCGGCCGCGGCAGACCAAGTGATCGATTCCCTGGATCGTCTGGCCACCTGATGCTCAGGCAGAAGCCCCGCTGTAGCGCCTGAGGTTGGCGTTCCAGATCCAGCGCGTGGTCATCGCCACCAATGCGGTGATCACGAGGCCGGCCAGGAGTGACAACGGCCCCAGCCGGGAGGTGAGCGTTTCGGCAGGAACGGTGACCGCGAAGGCCAGGGGGATGACGAAAGTGAGGGCCCCGCGCAGCCACGCCGGGTAGACCGAGACGGGCCAGCGGCCGGCCTGGTAGATCCCGTCGAACATGTCCGTGAAGGCGTCGGCGCGGACCACGCGGAAGGCGAAGGTGGTCAGGACCAGCCAGATGCAGTACATCACCAC
Source organism: Acidimicrobiia bacterium (assembly GCA_035463935.1). Classification (GTDB taxonomy): domain Bacteria; phylum Actinomycetota; class Acidimicrobiia; order Spongiisociales; family ZC4RG35; genus DATEEG01. The sequence continues at coordinate 1,472 of DATHSX010000306.1, forward strand.
CACCCCCATCAAGGCCGCGAGAAGGAACGCCACCGCCCGCAGGAAGCCGACCGAGAGCCCGGCGGCTCCGGTGCCGATCACTATCGCTCCCAGAATCACGTCCACCAGACGCCAGATCCGGAAGTGGCGGATCGAAACGAGCAGCTGAGCGTCGGCGGGCCGGAGCAGGACCAGGTCGAAGGTGCCTTCTTCGACCTCCTCCATGACCTGGCGCATGTTGGGCTGGATCAACGCCCCGATCACCCCGCCCACCAGGATGTGGATCCCCATTACGACGAGCAGTTCGGGGCGCGACCATCCGGCCAGATCGTCGGTGTGCGCATAGACCAGGGAGATGGCTACCAGCCCGGTGGCGAGGTTGATGGCCGAGGTGATCAGTTGCAGGACGAAGTTCGCCCGATACTGGATCTCGTTGGCGGCTCCGATCCGAAAATAGGACCAGGCCAGTTTCAGCGACCTCATCCGCCCACCGCCGTGTATCGCCTGATCGCCCGGCCCCAGATCAGCTGGATGACCAGGGTCAGCAGGATGATCCAGCCGACCTGCGTCACTAGGCCCAGACCGATCTGGCTCCAGCCGAGCCGTCCGATCATCGTCTCGATCGGATACTGGAAGGTCCATCGGAACGGAAGCCAAGCGGCCACGTCCTGAACCCAGGCCGGCATGAGCGAGAGCGGCACCAACCTGCCCGACAACATCAGCTCCAGGGCCACGTTGAGCTCGAAGACGGCGGAAGTGCGAGTGGTCCAGAAGTTGAGGGCCCCGAGGACGAATAGCCACATGTGACGAATGGCGAACGCCGCCCAGATGGTGACGAAGAAGACCAGGCTGCGGCCCAGGCCCAGGTCGACCGCGGGCCGGAATGTGATCCACAGCACCACGGCAAACGGGATCCAGATGGCGATCCAGACTGGCTTCTGACCGGCGAAGAAGGCGAAGTCCCGATGGAATGGATGGACCGGCCTGATCAGGAGGTCGTTGAGCCTGCCCCCCCGGATGCGCCACTCCCAGGAGTAAGGGGTGAGGGCCAGGTTCATCGCCCGGACCAGACTCCAGACGATGTAGTAGGCGGTGAAATCGTTGGCTGAGTATCCGCCGACCGTTCCTCCCTGGGCGGTGGCGATGGTTCGCCAGACTGCGAGGTAGACCACCGGCTCCACCAGGAAGCCGAGCAGGCCGATGGCGGCCGTGACCCGGTACTGGAACTCATGAATCAGGCCGTTGCGAGCCTCGGCCAGGTAGTAGCGGGCGAGGTTGATCAACGGATTCGCCTCACGGCGGGAGGGCGCCGGCCTCGGCGAAGACCTGCTCGATCACGTCCTCGATCGGCGGGTCCTCGATGTTGAGATCGTCCACCCTCAGGTCGGCGAGGAGCCGGGCGGCAACCGGTCCGATCTGATCGGGGGGAACCCGCAGACTGACCCGATCCGGTAGGCGCTCGGTTACCTCCCCGTAGGGCGAGAGGTCCGCCGGAAAACCTTCACCCGTGATGGTGATGGTCTTATGGGTAGCAAAGCGGGTGGTGAGCCCGGCCAGACCGCCGTCATAGTGGATCCGTCCCCGGTGAATGACGAGCACCCGCTCGCACAGGGCGACCACGTCGGCCATGTAGTGGCTGGTCAAGAGGACGGTGGCGCCGTACTCCCGGTTATAGGTGCGCACGAAGGCCCGCAGGCGCTTTTGCATGGTGAGGTCGAGTCCAAGGGTGGGCTCGTCGAGAAAGAGCACCTCCGGGGCGTGCAGCAGCGAGCCGGCCAGTTCGACCTTCATCCGTTCTCCCAGGGAGAGATTGCGGACGGGCTTGCTGACGATCTCGCCCAGCTCGAGCAGCTCGATGTAGCTGTCGCGCCGCCGCTCGAACTCGCCGGTCGGGATCCCGTACAGCGCCTTGAGCAGGAGAAACGTGTCGAGGGCCGGCAAGTCCCAGGCGAAAGAGGTTCGGTTTCCCGCCACCAGGGCGATCCGCCTGAGGAAAGCAGGCTCCCGCCGGAAAGGCTGATGGCCGAGCACGTCGACCACCCCGGAGTCGGGATGCAGCAAACCCGAGAGCATCTTGAGGGTGGTGGTCTTCCCGGCCCCATTCGGTCCCAAGAAGCCCACGATCTCCCCGGCGGGAAGATCGAAAGTGGCGCCTTCGACCGCAACCACCTGGCGGTGCTGGCGCCGGAACAGGCTGCGGAGCGAGGCGCGCAGGCCTCCTTCCCGCACCGGCACTTTGAACGTGCGGCGCAAGTCGACGACGTGGACCGTGTTTCCCTCCATACTTCTGGCGCCTCACCCGGCTAGAGCGCGGCGAACCGTCACAAGAATGGACCGGTGCTCATCACCCGGCCGGACGATCCCAGCTTCGACGATTACCGGAATCTCAATGACACCACCCTACGACGGCGGGTAGAGGTCGACCGGGGGTTTTTTCTGGTCGAGGGCTGGCAGGCGGTGGGCCGGCTGCTGGCATCGGACTGGCCGGTGCGCTCCGTGTTGGTGGCCGCGGGGAAGGAGCACCGCATCCCTCCTGGCTCTGCCCCCCTGCACGTAGCCCCGCCCGAGGTGATTACAGCCGTCGTCGGATTCGACCTGCATCGCGGGGTGATCGCCTCCGTGGAACGCCGGCCGGACCCGGGTCCCGCGGCGGTCATGGGCGGCGCCCACACGCTCGGAGTTCTGGAAGGAGTCACGGACGCCGAGAACCTGGGCGCCATCTTCCGCAGCGCCTCCGCCCTCGGTGTGGATGGGATCCTCCTGGACCCGGTGAGCGGCGACCCCTTCTACCGACGTTCGGTCAGGGTTTCGATGGGTGCGGTCCTCTTGGTCCCTTGGAGCCGCCTCCGCCCCTGGCCCGAGGCCCTGGAGCAGGTGCGGAAGGCTGGCTTCCGGATCCTGGCGATGACCCCGCATCCGGCGGCAACGGACATCGCGGCGGTGGAGCCTGGCGGGAGAACCGCCATACTGCTCGGCTCGGAATCCCGTGGTCTCAGCCGGGCGGCCCGCGCCCGCGCCGATGGGGAAGTCCGCATACCCCAGCGTGGGGTCCTGGATTCTCTCAACGTCGGCCATGCCGCCGCCATCGCCTTTCACCGGCTGGCCCCACCCGGGCCGGCCGGCGGGTGACACCCTCAGCGGCGAGCTCTCCCCATCCGCCGCCAGGCTTTAAGGATGTCCTCGACCTCGAACAGGTCCGCCCTCGCTTCGGGGGCGACGCCCCGGTTCACCTGTTCCAACAACTCGTTGAGGCGGGCGACCTCCCGCCGAACCCCGGCCTCGTCGGGCAGTGCCCACACCCCCCCAAGTTCCTGGTCGACGAGACGGGTCGCCTCGGCCACTCGATCGTCCTGCCGGGCACGCTCGAACTGGCGGCGCAGCCACCATCCCGGCCCCTGGTCGGTGGTTCGCAACGGCCGTCCCTTCCCCGCCAGGTTGTCGAACTCGCCTCGTTCGATGGCGTCCCGAATCTGCCGTTCGACCGGGTCCTCCGACGGGGTGGTCACGGTGGGACTTCCGTGCTCTTCTTGCGGGCGAATCCCAGCCCGCTCGCCAAGGCGCAGCCTCCGCCGATCGTCAAGGACGGACCGGCGATCGACTCGCTCGCCAACAGCCACGAGACCACCCCGATCAGGGTGGTGGCGGCCAGCACCGCCAGCGCCGCGGTCCGATCATCTCGCCCCAGGGTGGCGCCCCAGCCGGTGGCCAAGCCGAAGAGGACAGCGACCAGATAGGCCCGGGGCTCCATGCCCCCAGGGTAGGGTCGTCGCATGCCAGAGCTACCCGCCTTTCCGCAGGATCCGGTCGGACTCGCAGCCTTCTTCGAGGAGCACGGCCGTGATCGGCTGCCGGGTCTGCTCGGGATTCAGGTGGTCGAGCTGGCGCCCGGGAGGGCAATGCTGCGACTGCAGATTGAACGCAAGCATCTGGCCTCCAACGGTTACCTGCACGCCGGAACCATCGTGGCCCTGGCCGACACGGCCGCCGGTTATGGCACCGTGGCCTCGCTACCTCCCCAGGCAACTGGATTCACCACGCTCGAACTCAAGTCCAATCACACCGGAACGGCCCTCTCGGGTGCGATCGTGGCCGCCGCCGGTCTCACCCATGGCGGTCGAACCACCCAGGTCTGGGATGTGACCGTCAGTTCCGAAGCGACCGGGAAGGACATGGCCCTATTCCGTTGCACCCAGATGATCCTCTACCCGGGGGGCGG
>DATHSX010000307.1:0-3215 GCA_035463935.1 Acidimicrobiia bacterium
CATCCCATACCTCGCGGCCCACTCCGTCGGCTATATAGATGTGGCCGTTCCCCTGGTGATAGGCGACCCCTTCCGAGTCCACCGCCAGCCCGAAATTGTTGGTGGGCATCCGGTACTTGGTGTCGTCGCCGGTGCCAAAAATGCCGTCCCCACCCGGTTGGTGGACGTCGACGAAGCCGCCGCTGTTGTCGTTGGTGACAAACAGGCGGTTGTTGGCCGCGTCGTAGTCGACTCCGGTCGGCTCGGTGTTGGTCGGGCTGAGGGCGACCGTATTGCCTCGGTCGGTGACGGAACCGCTCGCCGGATCGACGTACCAGAGGTTGACGTTGTGCCACCCGGCCCCGGTGGTCTCATCGACCTCACCGTCGGACACCAGCAGATCCTGCCGGCTGGGGATGTAGGTCACGCCGGAGGGGTCGGGGGAGGATGGGCTGAACTGCCAAGTCTCGTAGGTGCGGCGCAGCTCGGCGACCGAGACCGTCGCAGCCGTGATCACCGTTGGCTCCGGTGCAAGCGCCACCTCGACGAGCGATCCTGAGGAGTCGGCCACATACAAGCGTTGGACCGAGGAGTCGTCGGTGGGGTCGGCGCTGGGGGCGATCGCGAGACCCTGCTGGTCGGCCAGCTCGACGCCGGAAAGGTCGATGGTCCGGACGAGGGCCCCGCTGCGGTCGAAGACCTCCACCTTCCTGCCGGAAGGCGATCCAACGTAGATCAGACCCGTTTGTGAATCGAGCGCCATTCCCCGGTACGGCTGATTGCCGTTGCCAAGAAGGATCCGCTCACCGGTGGCGGTGTTGACGAGTTCGGATCCCTCCAGCCGGTAGAGGCTGCCGGTCGCGGCGTCGAAGGCGGCCCCGGCCGCCCCGGCCGCGGTGATGGCGTTCCCGGCTCCGTCGATCGTGAGGGTGACCCCATCGCCGGCGACGGCAAAAGGCGCAGCCAGCGCTTCGCCGGCCCGGGTGGCCTCCACGGCCATCCCCGCCCCGTCGACCACTATCAGGGTGTCGGTCTGGGGGCGGTAGGCGACTCCCACCGGAGCCGCGATTCCCATATCCGATGCATACGTCCGCCGGATCTCGAACGCCTGGAAGGGTTGGTCTGATTGGGCGAGGGCGACGGGAAGGGGGGCGGCGACCAGGGTGAGGACGAGGGTGAGGGCGGTGCGGCCCCGGCGGGGCCGTGGGCTAGAAGCAAGATGGCGCGGCCGATGTCCGCGCCCGAACAGACGGCTTCGCCCAACAACTCTTCCCATTGCCCACCCTCTTCTCGCCATGGCGGCGGCTGACTTGCGGCCACGACGGGCCACTCCTCCCAATTCCAGAATGCAGGATACCCGTCTGCGAAACTAGCGAAAAGGGGCTCCTGGACCCGTTTGCCATCCACCCCGGTGGGACAGGCCCGCACGCTCAGGGTTGGGGGATGGTGTAGACGACGGTCAACCGGGGGCCATACCCGCCCTCAAAAGAGTCCGCCGTGCGCTTCCCGTTACCGGTTAGAACGAACCCGAGGCCGTTGCCGGGCGCCCACCCCGGAAGGCCGATGATCTCCTCGACCAGAGCAGCCAGATCGGGGGTTCTCTGGTCGGGGCCGGCTTGACCGGTGGCGGTCCATCCCGGCACGGGCTCCCAGATAACCTCTCCGGTGCAGGCCCGGGTGCTGATCCCATATTTGGCGGTGGTGAAGCCCGCCAGATTGGCCGTGGCAAATCCCTGGATCGTCAGCCTGGTGGGACCGGTCTGGATCTCGTCCGAACGGAACTGGATGTAGGCCGACTGGATCACCGCGTTGGCGGGGATGTCGACCTGAGTAAAGCGAAGACCGACCACCTTGTCGGTGCTGGTGTCGAGCACCAGGTCGAGGTCGGAGTTGCTCAACGCGATCTTCCCCGACGAGGCATCCTCTTCGGCGTCGTCCGCCCCGGCGGATACGGCGCCGGTCCAGGTGAAGGGTCCGGTTGCGTCGAGGGCCTCGACCTGCACCGTGTCGACGTCGAAGAGGCCGTCGCCGTCGGTCACGGTCAATTGGAATCCGTAGGTGCCCGGCTGGGGGAGAGCCACCGCGCTTAGGGCGCTGTCGGGCTCGGCGACGCTGGCGCCGGCCGGTCCCGACGTCTGTTGCCAGAAGTAGGAAGCGATCCCGGCCCCGCCGCTGTCGGTGCTGGCGGTCCCGTCCAGGTTGGCGGTGGCGGGAAGCGTGATTGTCTGGTCGGGACCGGCATCGGCCACCGGGGGCAGGTTGGGGGAACCGGTGGTGGAGTACTCGATCGTCAGCCGGGGGGCAAAGTTGCCCTCGAAGGGATCGGCTGTTCGGGTGCCGGCCCCGGTGATGATGAGGACGATCGAGTTGCCGCTGGCCCAGCCGCCCCGGAGCACCACCTCCTGGATCAGGTATCGCAGATCGGGGGTGCGCTGGGCCTGGCCCGCCTCGTTCACCGTGTTCCAGGCGGGTGGCATCCATTCGATCGAGTGTTGACCGCGGGGGCGCGAGGAGATGTTGTTGGTGGCGGTGGTGAAGCCGAGGGTGCTGTCGGCGGCCTCGGCCTGGATGAGCAGATTGGTGGGATCGGTTTTGACCTCATCGGCCCGGAACTGGATATCGGCCGAGGTGATGGTGGCCCCGGGCGGGACCATCACTCCGGTGAAGCGAAGCCCGACCGTTTGCACGCTGCTCCCATCGACTCCCAGTTCCAGGTCGCCGCCGGTCAGCGAGACCCTGCCAGCGCCGGACTCCTCGGCGTCGTCTGCTCCGGTGCTCACCGCCCCGGTCCAGGTGGTCGGGCCGGCATACGTCAGCTCGATCTGGATGGTGTCGGCGGTGGTGAGGCCGGGGCCGTCGGTGGCGGTGAGCCGGAAGACGTAGCTGCCGGCGGCGGGGAGAGAGACGGTGGTGGTTGCCGACCCGGGACTGTCGATGGTGGCGGTGGCCGGTCCGCTGTCCTGGGTCCAGGCGAGGGCGGTGACGGCGACGTCGTCGCTGGCCGATCCGGTCAGGGTGGCGGTGGCGGGAAGGGTGGAGCTGTCGAGGGTCTGGTCGGATCCGGCGTCGACCACCGGCGCCTGGTTGGGGGCTCCGGTGTAGGTGAGGTCGATCTGGATGGTGTCGGCGGCGGTGAGACCGGGGCCGTCGGTGGCGGTGAGCCGGAAGACGTAGCTGCCGGCGGCGGGGAGAGAGACGGTGGTGGTTGCCGACCCGGGACTGTCGATGGTGGCGGT
>DATHSX010000308.1:0-3764 GCA_035463935.1 Acidimicrobiia bacterium
CTCGGCGGCCAACATGTACTCGGCGAGTGCCTCCTCCGGTTGTTCCATAACGGGCTGCTCGGTGAGGTAGTGGACCGTGCCCTTCCCCCAGTGGATACGGCCGATGAGCTCGGCGTCACCAACCTGCTCCGCCAACGAAAGTGCTTCTTCCAGCGTCTCCAGGGCCTGAGCGACCCCGTGTTGAAAGGCCAGGGGCGCGGCGAGGTTGTAGATCGCACCAGCTACCAGAGCGGGATCCGCGGTTCGGCGGGCAAGTTCCAGGGCGCTCTCGTAATGGGCCAAAGCGGCGTCCATCTCGGCCTGCCAGTAGGCCAGCCCTCCCGCTGCCTCGTGCGCAGCCAGGAGGCTGCGATCGGAGCCACCCGGCACGCGAATGGCCGCTTCTGCTCTCTCCCGCCCTTCCTTCAGGTAGCCGCGCATCTGCCAGAAACGCCACAAGGCCCCGCACAGGCGCTGCGCAGTCTCTGCCTCTCCCGCCTCGATGGCCCAGGTGATGGCGGCCCGGAAGTTGTCATGATCGTTCTCGGTCCGATCGAGCCACCTGCGGGTGTGCCTTCTCGTGTACTCCGGAGCGGCCTCCTCGGCCAGAGCCAGGTAGGCGCGAGCGTGACGGCCGTGGATTTCTGGGGCCTCCGCGTCCAGGGCCAGCCGCTCCAAAGCGTATTCACGGATCGTTGCGAGCATGACGAACCGGCTTTGCGGCGACTCCGCAACTGGCCGCAACAAGCTCTGATCGGCCAGCGTTTCCAGCCCGACAAGCACATCGAGGTCGAGTCCGGGTCCGCACACCTCCTCGGCCTGCTCGAGGGCGAACCCTCCGACGAACACCGCCAAACGCGCAAACAGGCGGCGGTGGCGCTCGTCGAGCAGGTCGTAGCTCCACTCGATCGTCCCCCGCAGCGTGCGCTGGCGCTCGGGGAGGTCGCGGGCCCCGCCGGTGAGTAGTCCTAGCCGTGAACTCAGTCGCTCGCAGATGGCCTCGAGCGATAAGAGGCGAACCCGGGCGGCGGCCAGTTCTATCGCCAGGGGGAGGCCTTCCAGCTTGGAGACGATTTCGACCACCCGGGCGGCGTTGCGGGAGTCGAGCCTGAAATCGGGCCTTGCTGCCGTGGCCCGGTCGACGAAGAGCGCCACCGACTCGAAGTGCATCAGCGTCTCAGGGACCGGCAGATCATCGGCCGCGGGCAGCGTCAGCGGAGGTACCGGGAACTCGCGCTCCCCGGATAGGTGGAGGGGGCCGCGGGAGGTCACGAGGATCCTCAGGCGGGGAGCTTCACGCAGCCAAGTGGCGACGCGGGGTGCGGCATCGAGGATCTGTTCGAAGTTGTCGAGCACCAGCAGGGTTTCCCTGGTTCGCAGATACTCCGCGAGGCGGAGGTCGGGGTCCTCAGCGGATGGCTGCATCCCGAGCGCCGTCCCCACCGCCGATGGGATCAGCTCAGGGTCGGTGAGGGCCGCCAGCGGGACAAACCAGACGCCGTCGACGAAGCGACCGGTCATCTCCGCCGCAGCCTGGATGGCCAGCCGGGTCTTCCCGGTGCCTCCCGGCCCGGTGAGTGTCACCAGACGAGCCTCGTCCAGCAGGTCGACGATCGCCTTCAACTCGGACCGGCCGACGAACGTCGTCAGCTGGAGGGGCAGATTGTTGGGTATCGCATCGAGGGTCCGCACGGGTGGAAAATCCGAGCGCAGGCCATCGATGACCAACTGAAAGAGCGTTTCCGGATGCGCCAGATCCTTGAGGCGGTGCTCGCCGAGAGGGCGCAGCGAAACGCCCTCAGGCAGGTGATCGCCGGCGAGAACGGCAGTCGGGTTGGAGAGCACGACCTGACCGCCGTGCCCGGCGGCCGCGATTCGGGCCGCCCGATGCACATCGAGCCCGACGTAGTTGTCCCCCCCCAGGGTTCCCTCTCCGGTGTGAATCCCCACCCGCACCCTCACCTCGGCACTCGCAGGGAAATGGTGCGCCGTCAGCTTCCTTTGAACATCGGCGGCGGCACCGATGGCGGCGGCGGGAGAGGCGAAAACGGCGAAGAAACTGTCACCTTCGGTCGAAACCACCGTCCCGCCTTGGGCGGCAACCGCCGAACGGACGATGTCCGCGTGCTCCTCCAGGATGAAGCGATAGCCGTCGCCGACTTTCTGGAGAAGCCTGGTCGATCCCTCGATGTCGGTGAACAGAAAGGTGACGATGCCGGTGGGAAGGCCGTCCATCTCCGGCGAGGGTAGTTACCGGCCAGGCGATCGAGAAGCGGCCGCCCCGCTCAAGTCATCTGCGCAGCCCTCGGAACGGTGACGCTGAATTTGGTCGCTCCCGGAGCGGATTCCACGCTGATCGAGCCGTCGTGTTCGGACACGATGCGCCGGACGATTGCCAGCCCGAGACCGCTCCCCTTACCCGGGGGCTTGGTGGTGAAGAACGGATCCCAGATCCGTTCTCGCACGTGATCGGGGATGCCCGGGCCGTCGTCTTCGACCTCAACGGTCACCGTGTCGATTTCTGGCCGGGTCCTCACCGTCACCCGGTGGGCGGCCGCCTGCAGCGCATTGTCGATCAGATTGGTAACGACCTGGCTGAGGCCCACCCCCCGTGCCTCGACCAGGCCGAGGTCCGGATCCAGGTCAAGTTCGACTTGCAGGTTTCCCACCTGATGGCGAAGGAGGGTGAGGCTGTCGGTGACCACCTGGTTGAGGTCGACCGCCTGCACCTCTCCCTGGCCGTGGTAGGACCAGCGTTTGACCGCACCCACCAGTTCCGAGATGCGCCGGGCGGCCTGGCCAAGCTCGGTAGCAAGTTGCCGGGCGTGTACCAGCCGGGCGGTTCGCAAGCGCGTTGCCGGATCGGGACCGGCCTCCGCGAGCTGTTCCGGGGTCCAGCCCTGGGTGACGAGGGAGGCGGCCAGCTCACCCGGATCCGACTCACCCGCCGCGGCCAGCAACTCCGCCATTGCCTGCTCTCGTTCCGCTCTGGCGAGCGGCCGGAGCGTTACCGGCTCGGCTCCCGGCACTAACAGGCTGGTGAGCTCGGTGAGATGCTCGGCGGCGCGGAGGACCGCCGCGGCGGGGTTGTTGACCTCATGAAGCAATCCGGCCGCCCAGCTCCCCAGCGAGGCCAGCTTCTCACTCTCCACCAGAGCTGCCTCTTGCTCACGCAGCCGCCCTGTCACGGTGTGGAACATCCCCGCCAATAGAACCGGATCGGCTAGAGCTTCGCGAAACTCGTCGGCCGGAACCTTTATCAGCGTCCCTCTCTCCAGAGCGCGGACCGTGGCGGTTGCCGGGACATTGCCAATGAGCGACATCTCGCCGAGCACATCCCCCGGCGTGGCCACCCTGAGCTGCATCTCGGCACCGCCCCCCCGGCGACTGACCCGGAAGGTCCCCTCCGCTATCACAAAGAGCCCGCTCGGCATCCCGCCTTCGGTGATCACTTCGGTGCCCTTCTCCACCGCCATCGACTCCGACGTCTGGCAAAGGGCGGTCAGTTGCTCCTCGGACAGGCCGCTGAAGTAGGGCAACGAGGCCAGGATCTCGTATGGGCTCACAGCGTCTCTAAGTGCTGATGGACCAGGCGGATCGCCATCGCCCCTTCTCCGGCCGCCGAGGCGATGCGCTTGATGGACCCTGCCCGGACATCCCCGGCGGCGAAGACACCGGGAACGCTGGTCTCAAGAGGCATGGGGGGCCGGGGCTCGCTCCAGTCGGCGCCAGGAGTGCACTCGGTGCCGGTAAGGATGAAGCCCTGCGGATCCCTTTGCACAGCC
>DATHSX010000309.1:0-3686 GCA_035463935.1 Acidimicrobiia bacterium
CCCCGTACATGGGCCTGATCGCCGTCGTCCTCGCCGCCGGTCAGGGAACCCGGATGAAGTCAGATCTTCCCAAGGTGTTGCACCGCGCCGCCGGTCGAAGCCTGCTCGATTGGGCCCTGGCGGCCGTCGCTGCAATCCGGCCCGACCGAGTGCTGGTAGTGGTCGGCCATGAGGCGGAGAAGGTGGTGGCCACGCTGCCCGACTGGGCCGAACCGGTGCTTCAGGCCGATCAGCTGGGCACCGGTCACGCGGTCTCGACCGCGCTGCTTCGCATGCCTCCCGAGTCGGAGGACACCGTCCTGATCACCTATGGCGACATGCCCCTGGTCGGTAGCCGCCTTTTCGAGCGAACGGTGGCGGGCCTGCCCGGGAAGGCCGGAGTGATGGTTACGTTTGCGATGGACAACCCCTCTGGCTACGGCCGGGTGCTGAGGCGAGCGGACGGGGGCGTCGCCCGGGTGGTGGAGGAAAAAGACGCCAGCGCCGCGGAGCGGCTTGTGTCCGAGGTGAACGCCGGCGTCTATGCGTTCCCTGCCCGGCCCTTGCGGGCCGCGCTGTCCACCATCGCCGCCGCCAATGCGCAGGGGGAGTATTACCTGCCCGATGTCCTGTCGATTCTGATGGAAGGTGGTTCCCAGGTGGTTACCGTCGAGGCCGACCCCACGGAGGTTCTTGGTGTGAACTCGCAGGATCAGCTGGCCGAGGTCGAGGCCCAACTAAGGCGAAGGATCAATCAGCGCTGGCAAGAAGCCGGCGTCTGGATGCAGGACCCCGATCGGACCTATATCGACGACGGGGTGGAGTTGGCGGCGGGGGTCCGCCTTTACCCCGGTGTTCATCTGGAGGGCGACACCGTGGTGGGGGAGGGGGCGGTCCTGGGTCCAGATGTGTTTGCGCTGGACTCCTCCATCGGCCCGGGGGCACGGGTGTGGTACTCGGTGCTGCGTAGCGCCCGGGTTGGCCCGGAGGCCGAGGTCGGTCCCTACGCCTCGCTCCGACCGGGGACGGTGCTCGAGGCCCGGGCGAAGGCGGGCACCTTCGTAGAGATGAAGAACACCGTAGTGGGGGAGGGCGCCAAGGTGCCCCACCTGGCGTACATGGGTGACGCCACGGTGGGGGCACGGGCCAATGTGGGAGCGGGAACCATCACCTGCAACTACGACGGCTATGAAAAGCACCAGACCGTGATCGGAGAGGACGCCTTCATCGGATCCGACACCATGCTGGTGGCCCCGGTGGTCATCGGCGAGAAAGCCGTCACCGGCGCCGGGTCCGTGATCACCCGCGACGTGGAGCCGGGGGCGTTGGCGGTCGAGCGGGCCGAGCAGGCGCAGATATCGGGCTACGCTGCCCGCCGGGAGCAGCGCCATCGGGCGCGAGCCCCGAAGGAACCAGTGGAAGAGTCCCCCGAAGCTCCGGACTGATCTGCAAATGGATGTTGTCAGCCGCAATCGAATGATGCTCTTCACTGGCGGGGCCAATCTGGCTCTGGCCGACGAAGTGGCCGACATCCTTGGCCTACGGGTAGGGGGTCTCCACCGCTCGACGTTTGCCAATGGCGAGATATACGTCCGGCCGACCGAGAGCGTGCGGGGGGCGGACTGTTTCGTGATGCAGAGTCACTCGCATCCCATCAACGACAGCATCTTCGAGCAACTGGTCACGATCGATGCTTTGAAACGGGCCTCGGCCCGCCGCATAACCGCGGTGATGCCTTTCTATGGCTACTCGCGTCAGGACAAGAAGGTGTTGCCCCGGGAACCGATCACGGCCCGGCTGGTGGGTGACCTTTTTCTGGCCGCCGGCGCCGACCGCCTGGTCTCGGTGGACCTCCATACCGGCCAGCTCCAGGGCTTCGTCTCCCAACCTTTCGACCATCTGACCGCCTTGCCCATCATCACCGATTACCTCCGCGACCGGATCCACGGGCCGACCGCGGTCGTTTCGCCCGATGCGGGCGGCGTGAAACGGGCCGAGCGCTATGCCCGTCGCCTGGACGCCACGGTGGCATTTGTCTACAAGCGCCGGGAGCCCGAACTCCACAATGTGTCGGCGGCCCTGGAGGTGTCGGGTGAGGTGGCGGGGCGCCACGCGGTAATTGTTGATGACATGATCGACACTGCGGGGACCGTGACGAACGCGGCCGAACTGGTGGCCGCCGAAGGGGCCCTGTCCGTGAGGATCGCCGCCACCCACGCCATCCTCTCCGAGCCGGCGGTGGACCGCATCAAGAACTCGCCCGTGGAAGAGGTGATCGTCACCAACACTCTGCCGGTGTCGACGGATGCGTCCCAACTCGACAAGATCAAGGTGCTGTCGATCGCATCGATCGTGGCGGAGGCGCTACACGCCATTTTCACGGAGAGCTCGGTCTCCGAGATCTTTCTAGGCGACAACACCTAGATCCGCTATCCGCGGTCGGGCGTTTCTCCGGGCGCGACGTCGATGGGTGGAAGGACCAGAACCTCCCCGGGAAAAATCAGATCGGGGTCACCGGATCGGATCGTCCCGAGGTTGGCACCTATCACCCGCAGCCAGTAGGGGGCGATCTCGGAGTCCGTGGCGGGGCGACCGAGCACCGCCGCCAGGCGATCCTCCGCCAGTTTCCACATGTGATCCCCGGGTCTCACCACCACCTCGCTCAGCCCGGCGTCGGTCGTGCTGGGGGTGGTAGCGGCGCTCCCTTCAGGACTTACCGGCACGAACAGCGGGTCGGTCGTCGGCGGCCTTATCGGAGAACTCGCCGCAGAGCCAGTTGTCGTGGTGATCGGAGCGGGTTCGGGGACCGGCGGCGCGGGACTTTCATCGCCGGCCGGCACCGGGACATAGCCGGGAGCGACCCCGGCAGACGCCGCCAGCGGCAGGCTCAACGAGGCTGCGAGGACCCCGGCGACCGCCCGATCGACCAACCGGCGGACAAAGGGGATTGCCGCCCAACCGGTGACATGGAGGGCCGCCGGTACCCGCGAGAGCGAGGCCAGCAGATAGAGAACGGTGGAGAGCGCCAGCCAGTAGCCCACCCCCAGCCCCAAAATCCGGATCGCCGCCGCCAGCGACGTTTCCAGGAGGGAGCCGGGTTCCAAGATTCGGTCGACGGGGAAAGGCCCGGCGAGGGCGTGGAGAGCAGCGATGCCAGCTCCCAGGAACAGAAGCCAAAGGCCCAGCCTCAGCCCCTCTCTGACCGTGCGCAGCATCTCGACGACAAACGTACCCGTCTGCGGCCTGCCCGGGAAGGGGGCCGGTAAAAGGGCAGTCGGGTGGGTATACGATGGCTTCAATCCATCAGGAGCTGTGTTGAAGGTAAAGATCGGGGTCGCCGATGCCGACCGGGTGGTCGAGGTCGAGACCGACGACCCGGCGGCTTTTCGTCAGAGGATCGAGCAGTCATTTGCCTCGGGAGAGGCTGTGCTGTGGTTCGAGGACACCAGGAAACGGATGGTGGGGATCCCCCGCGAGAAGCTCGCCTTCGTTGAGATCGAACAGGAGGCGGAGGCCAGGTCGGTTGGTTTCGCCCGGGCCAGCGGCTGATCCCTTGACTTGCCAGCCGGTGGGCGATTGCGCTCTCTACATCGCCCGGCGGCGGCGCTCGGCCAACCAGCGCTTGCGGAGCCGGCGGCGCTCATCTTCGGCGTACCCGCCCCAAACCCCCGACTCCTGGTTGGATTCCAGCGCGTACTGCAAGCAGT
>DATHSX010000310.1:0-6454 GCA_035463935.1 Acidimicrobiia bacterium
CCAACGACCTCCCCGGCGTGTCGAAGCGGCGCGACCTCGGGTAGAGGACCATGCCGAGCAGTGCCAGGATCGCCACGTTGCCCACCAGGACCTGCTGGATTCCCAGACTGACGGCGAGGCCTGGCACTATCAGTAACGGGAGCAGGCGCAACGTGTCGCTCAGCATCTGGCTGGCACCCTGCACTCGTCCCATCAGATGGTCGGGGGTGGCGGCCTGCACCAGCGTCCGGTACACGGGCGACAGCACTCCAATGACCGCCCCCCAGCAGACGGCGCCGACCACCACCACCGCCAGCCGGCTGGTTCCGACATACAGCAGCCCGGCCAACCCGTTCAGGCTGACAAGGGTGGCCAGTGCCGGAGATCTCCGCCAGAAGGCCGGCAGCCGAGGGACGAGGGCGGTCCCGGTGACCATCCCGACCCCGAAGAGGGAGTTGACCCATCCGAGCGTCTCCGGTCCCACTTCGAGGACCTCGCGATAAAAGAGCGGCTCGAGGCTGCTGAAGGTGCCGTACGCGAGCCAGACGCTTGTCCCGGTGAGCAGGTAGAACCGCAGGCGGGGTTGGCCGGCGGCGTACCGGATCCCCGCCAGCAGAGCCTCCCGGATCGACTGAGGCTCCACCTGTCGATCGGGCGCCCGCAGCCGGATGGGAAGGACCAGAAGAACGCCGAGCAGCGAGGACGCGGCATCCAGCACGAAGATGCTATCGAGCGACACCCAGCTCACCAGCAAAGCTCCGGCCGCAGGTCCCACCACGAACGCCGCCCAGGTCCCGGTCTCGATCCGGCTGTTGATCCGGGCCAGTTCCCCG
This sequence comes from Acidimicrobiia bacterium, assembly GCA_035463935.1. GTDB lineage: Bacteria > Actinomycetota > Acidimicrobiia > Spongiisociales > ZC4RG35 > DATEEG01. The sequence continues at coordinate 813 of DATHSX010000310.1, forward strand.
GGGCGGGTGGTGAGGAAAGGGGCGATGGCCGCCACCGCGGTATAGATCGGAGCGGAGAGCAAGCCCACGAAGAAGACGACGATCGAGAAGCTGACGATGCTGTCGGCGAGGATCATGGCGAGCACAGCCGGGATGAAGAGCAGCTCGCCGACGATGAGGACGCGGCGCGGTCCGAGACGGTCGACCGCCAGCCCTGACCAAACGGATCCCAGAAGTGAGGCAACTCCCAGTGCCGCCATCACCCAGGCGAGGTCGGCGGGCGTGGCGTTGAACTCGTAGCTGGCCTTGCCCCATATCCCAACGAAAAAAGCTGCCTCGCCTCCGGTGCGCGAGACGAATCGGGCGAGGGCGACCCGGTTCACGTCCGAGAGGTGCATGGGCCCAGATTCAAGGCCCGGGCCGCCGGTGGCAAGTCTTTAAGGTGTCCCGTGTGAAGACGATGGTCGGGCGTTGGCGTCAACTGTCGGCCGTTGGAGTGCTCACCGACCGGGAAACGACCAGGTTTCTGGCGGTCTCGGCGCTAGTGGGAGTCGGGGTTGGTCTGGGGGCAGCGGCCCTCGTGCTGGTCATCAACGCCGTCGCGAACTCCTTCTCTTTTCTGGAAGATCTGGCCGGCGGTCAACGCGCGTGGGTGTTGGTGGCGGTGCCGCTGGGGCTGGTGGGGGCCTGGTGGCTGGCCCAGCGCTTCGCCCCCGAGGTGGAGGGCGACGGGGTGCCCGATACCATCGCCGCCCTGGCAATGCACGACGGCCGGATCCGGGGACGGGTGCTGCCGGCCAAGCTCATTGCCACGGCCTTGACCCTCGGTGGTGGGGGTTCGGGAGGACGCGAGGGCCCGATCGTTCAGATCGGATCCGCGGTGGGATCGGTCATCTCTCGTTTCTTCCACCTTGGCCCCGATCAGATCCGCAGTCTGGTGGCGGCCGGCGCCGGAGCCGGCATCGGGGCCAGCTTCAACGCTCCCATCGCCGGAATGCTGTTCGCGATGGAGGTGATCCTGGGCAGCTTTGCGGTGAGGCATATGTCGGCCATCGTTATCGCCTCGGTAGTGGCTGCCATCACCAGCCGCAGCATCGTCGGAGAGGAGCTGGCCCTGCGGGCCGGGTCGTACAGACTGGACGACCCCCGCCAGCTGGCTGTCTTCTTCGGGTTATCGGTGGTGGCCGCCCTCGCCGGCCTGGCGCTGCTCCGTGGTGTCGGAATACTTGACGCCTGGGGCCGGGCCCGGCCCGGTCTAAAGGCATTGCGACCGTTGTTGTTCGGGCTCGTGGTCGGGGGGATCGGCTTGCTCGAGTCTGACATCCTCGGCACCGGGCAGGGCTTTCTGAGCAGGCTGTTGGTCGAATCAGAATTGGTCGAGCGAGCCGGCATCGGAGGGGCCGCCTGGTGGGCCCTGATCCTGCTCGCCGGCGCCAAACTCGTCGCCACCGCCTTCACCATCACTTCGGGCGCGGCCGGCGGCGCCTTTTTCCCAAGCCTCTTCGTCGGCGCCACCCTTGGTGCCGGCCTGGGACGCCTACTGGAGCCCGTATGGGGGTTTGGCGATCTGAAGCCAGGTGCTCTGGCGGTAGTGGGGATGGCGACGATGATCGCCGCGATCGCCCGTGCCCCCTTGACGGCGATGATGCTCGTCTTTGAGATCACCGGGGCTCGCGACTATGGCCTCGTGCTGCCTTTGATGCTGGGAACGACCATGGCCACCTTCCTGGCGGAGCGCTTTCATCGCGACAGCCTCTACACCGCTGCCTTGAAGCGCCGGGGTATCACCGTCGCCCCCCACGGGGAGATCGACCTCCTCGACACGATCACGGTCGGGGAAGTGATGCATCAACCCCACGTGGTGGCCGCTCCCAGCCAGAGCCTGGCCGAGGTCGAGCGGCAGATGAATCGTTACCGGTACAACGGTCTCGCCGTCGTCGAGGAAGGCAAGGTGGTCGGAATCGTCACCGTGGCCGATGTCGTTCGGGCGGGCGGCGCCTCCGATTCGGTGGAGGTGGCCCGGGCGATGACGCCCCGCCCCGCCACGGTCACCCCTTCCACCCCCGTCTCCCGGGCTCTGGAGCGATTGGCCGCGTTGGGCATAGGGCGCCTTCCGGTGGTCGCCGACGACGGCTCCGGGCGCCTCGTTGGCCTCTTTCGGCGGGAGGAGGCGGTCAGGGCCTACCACCGGGCGCTGGGCAACCGCACCGAGCGGGAGCTGGTCCGCCGCCGCCTCGACCAGCGCACCGATCCGGGGGCGGGGTACTTCGATTTCCGGGTGCCACCCGGCTCGATCGCCGACGGGAAGGCGGTCCGTGAGGTGGCCTGGCCGGAGGGATCGACCCTGGTCTCGGTTCGGCGCGATCGTGATGTGATCGTTCCCACCGGGGCCACCGTCCTGCAGGCCGGAGATCTCCTCAGTGCCTTCGGGACCCCCAGCTCTCGCAGCGAGATGATCGAGCGGCTCAATGCCGGAGCCGATGAGCCCACCGCCGAGCTGAGCCTCGACGAGCTCCAAGCGACCGCGACCGAGGATTAGACCGGCGTTGCCCACCCCGGGTGTTCCGTCACTGATACTTGGAGAGGGGCCCGGCGCCCGTAGTATTCCTCTTCATGTCGGTAGGACTAGGAATTCTCGTGGTGGCGATCATCCTCATGGCCACCAGTATCTATCTGAGTCGGCGTCGCAAGGCTTTGCAGGCCGAGTTGGGGATCGAGCTTCCGGCCCGGGGCCGGCGCCGGGTCCCCGCCCCCGAGCCGACAGTCGACGTGACCCACCCGCGGCCCGAGGTGGCCGAATTCCACGTAGAGGGCACCGCCGCCAAAGTCCGCTTCGATGTTCCCCTCCCGATCGGCAACGACGATGTCCTGGCCGAGTTGCTACTGGGTGAGGCCATCGAGGTTGTCCGGGAAAAGAGGCATACGCTGCCGCTGTCGGCGGTCACGGAGGTGGTCGCCATCGCCGGCCGCGCCGAGCATCGGGAGGTGGGCCGGGTCCGGCTCGATCAGCCCGGTGCGCTCCCGCCGCGGGTGGAGGGAGTGAACATCCTCAACCTGTCCGCGTTGGCGAACGATCCCCTTCTCAAATCGTTCGCTCCCGCGGAGACCGAACATGTTCGGCCGGGTACGGCCGATCGGGTGCGCACCGACGAGTTGGGGCGTCTATCGGACGACCTGCGCCTGCCGAAGGCGGTGGACACCGGGCTTCGCGCCCAGGGCATCGATCCCGCCAGCGTCTCACCGGGTGAGTTGGTGGTTGGTCTGCTGCGCCTCTTCGGATATCAAGTGACGGCGGCCGGCCTCAACGGCTGGTTCGCTGCCAAGGGCGGCGAGCGTACGTACATCGTGGAGGACCGTTATCGCCCCGGCGACCATCCCGAACTCGACGAGTCGTCCATCCGTCGCTTCATGGTCGAGTTCGGCTCGGCCGGAGCGGACCGGGGCATGCTGATCTCGGACAAGTACGGCCCCTTTGAGATGTATGACTTGGAACGTCGCGAACCCCGGGTGAGGTTCGTCACGAGGGATCGGCTCCAGAAGATGGTCGATTCGTTATCGCTTTCCTGAGGCGGGAGCAGGACGGCAAATCGCGGCTTTAGGCTGACGGTGGAACCGTTGGGGGGGCGGCGATCGTCCTAACCGGCGTCATGCTTTCCACTTGGGGGTAACATTGCCTGGCCAAGGAGGCCCCAGCCCGAATGTTCTCTCCCAAAGGTCCCGAGTGGATCGTCATCCTGGTAGTCGTGCTCCTGATTTTTGGCGCTCGCAAGCTGCCCGAACTCGCCCGCTCTCTGGGAGCATCGGCCAAGGAGTTCCGCAAGGGCATCCAGGAGGGCGCCGAGGAAGCCGCCGCAACCAGCGAGACCCCACCCAAAACCGACAACACCTGATCGGAACTTCTCGCCCGCCTTCAGCGTTTAGGAGGTTGAGGTCCCATGTCTGAGACCTTCCCTCTGACCTGGGAAGAGGTGGCGCGAAGCCATGGCCGGAAGATTTACAACTACGCCTACCGGCTTTCGGGCAACCCTCACGACGCCAACGACCTCGTCCAAGAGGTACTGCTGCGCGTTCGCAACGGCCTGTCCGACTACCAGCCGGGATCTTTTGAGGGCTGGCTATGGCGGATCACCCGCAATGCCTTCCTCGACGAGGTGCGTCGTCGGCGGCGGCGGCCGACCACCTCATTGCCGGATGACCCCGAGTACGGGTTCGCCCGGTCTTTCTTCGCCCCGGCTCCCGATGAGGTGCTCTCCTCGATCCGGCTCGACGAGGATATTCAGAAGGCCCTGGTCGATCTCCCTTTTGAGTTCCGGGAGGCGGTCGTGATGTGCGACGTCATCGGGCTCTCCTATGAGGAGATCTCCCAGGCCGTGGCCGTGCCGGTGGGGACGGTGCGAAGCCGGATCCATCGGGGCCGCCGCCTCCTGCGAGAGAGGCTCTCATGACGCTGGGCCACCTGGGCGAGGCGATCTCCGCCTATCTCGACGGGGAGCTGAGCGGTCCCGAGCGCCACCGCGCCGACTCCCATCTGGCCGGGTGTGATCTCTGCCGGGACGAACTGGACGGCATGGCCGGTATCCGGGCCCGGCTGCGGGCGCTGCCGATGATCGAACTCCCCGCTGAGCTGGGAGGCTCCAGCCGGGCGGCCCGTCCGCTGTATCGCCGGCCGCGGGTGCTGGTTGGGGCTGTCGCGGCGGCGATGGCCACGGTGTTGGCGCTGGCCAGTCTCGCCGCGCCCGACGACGTGGTGACCCTGGCCGGGGACGAGTTCGTCAGCTCGTTCCGGGCGCGCGCCTCGCTGGATCAGAGCTACACGAGCAGGCTGATCGCTATCGAAGGTCTTACCACGGCCTCCCCGGAGAGCGGCGGATGAGCCGTTACCACCACCGCCTGGCGGCCCTCTTGGTCGCTGTCACGATCCTGATACCGGCATTACCGGTAGCAGCCGCCGAGGGCGACCTCTCCTGGTACTTCGAGCGAGCCGCCGCCGCAGAGTTCAGCGGCGATCAGGTCCTGGCCTGCAACACCCCGGTCGGGCTCCGCGACACGGCCGCCAGGGTCGCCCAGAAGGACGGAGTCCTCTATGTTTCGGCCGGGGTCGAAGGAGCACCCGCGGTCTCGGCGGGCGCCGGCATCCTGGCGGTCTCGGGGCCGGGCGGAGCGGTCAAGACGGTGCAGGTTGCGACCGCCACTAGGCCCCCCGTCGGCTATCTGATGGAGGCGGTGGAAGAGGTCACTTACCTGAACCGGACCGCCGACCGCGTCACCCTCAACACCGCCGGCAAGGCCCGGGTCAGGCTCACCTTCGACCACGACACTGGTGCCCTGGTGCGGTCCGAGACGCTCAACTCCGATGGCACCGTCTACTGCACCACCAGGATGACCACCTTCCTCCCCGAGGAACCGCGGGTTACTGCCGCCGAGTCGGGTGAGGTCCGCAAGCTGGAAAAGGACGCCGACTTCTCGGATGAGGTCTTCCCGTCCCGGCTGGGTGGTTTCCGGCGGCTCGACGTCTACGGCTGGAACAACGACGGAGAGATGGCCTACTACTCGGACGGGTTCTTCGCCTTCGCCCTCTACCACGTCCCCGGTCGCTTCTCTGTGGCCGACATCTCCGATGCCCGGGAGTGGACCGGCAAGCTCGGCAAGTACTGGCGCTGGTT
>DATHSX010000311.1:0-3794 GCA_035463935.1 Acidimicrobiia bacterium
GGATTACGGAACAGAGTCTGGATGAGGCTGCGCGCCGACTCGAGCGTGGTCGGCTCTCCCGGACGGAGCTTGCGATACAGGTCAACTAGAGCCTCGTCCTTGTCATGCGCGGTATCGCGTTCAATGGTGTGGCGGATCGACTCCGCTCCATCGAACAGATCGAGGATCTCCTGATCCGTCTCGGCGATCGACAGCGCCCGGAGGAACGCAGAGACGTACTGGCGGCGCTTGCGATCGACCCGGACACCGATGGTGTCGCGCTTGTCGGTATCGAATTCGAGCCAGGCTCCCCGACCGGGTATGACCCGGCCCGAATAGATAATCCGATCCGAGCCCTTATCGGGTGTCGCATCGAAATAGACGCCGGGCGAGCGGACGAGTTGGCTCACAACCACGCGCTCGGTGCCATTGATGATGAAGACCCCGTGCTCGGTCATCATGGGGAAGTCCCCCAGGAAGACCTGCTGTTCTTTGATCTCACCGGTTTGACGGTTCATGAAGCGGGCAGTCACGAACAGTGGACGGGCGTAGTTCTGGTCCCGTTCCTTGCACTCCTCCAGGGAGAGCGGAGGATCACCAAAGCGATGATCGGTGAGTTCGAGGGCGAGCGAACCGGTGAAATCCTCGATCGGGGATATCTCCTCGAAGATCTCACGGAGCCCTTCGTCGATGAACCACTGGAACGACTCGTGCTGAACCGCCAGCAGGTCAGGGAGCGGAAGGACCTCCGGGATCTTGGCGAAAGACAGGCGCTCGGCGACGCGCGAAGCCAAAGGGGGCCTCCTTGGGGGTGAGTCCGGCAACAGCAAAGGGGAATGCTAGCACACGCGCAAGCAAACCCCAAACCGGGTTTCTGAACGTTGTAGCCGTGCTGGACGCACGTGCCACCGGCCCCGTGAGGCGACCTCATCCTATCGCAGGAACGGGAAATCCGTCAAGGGCCTGCGTCAAATCAACCGGCAGTCGGCAGTCGCCAGTACTGCCTACGGACCGACTGCCAACATGTTTACGCTGTTAACCACCGTGGACGTTCCCCCTCTTCCCACTCCCCTCCGCCGCACCGCAACCAATCTGGCGGCCAACCTGGCCGAAGCGGTACTAGTCCAGTGGGCCCGGCGGTTTCGCAACGTCGAAGCCGAGACCCGGTTGACAGCCGAGCGACTAGAGGCTCTCACCCTCCTCGAGGGCGCGGGACCGGTAGCCGCCGGAGATATGGCCGAAGCGCTCCGGGTCAGCCGGCCAGCGATCACTCGAATGGTCAATGGCCTCGAAGAAAGCGGTCTGGTGCGCAGGTCGGCCAACCTTCTCGACGGCCGCAGTGTGCTCTTGCGGATCACGCCGGCGGGCCGGAGGGTGCTCAATCGGGGGCGGGCCAACCGGGTGAGGGCCATGGCGGCCAGGTTGCGGGGCCGATCCGAACGGGAGCTCGCGCAGCTGGAGACCGGCCTGCGCATCCTGGCAGAGTTACTCGAGGAGTGACCCCATCCTGTCCAGCGCCTCTTGCAGGGTCGCTTCGTCTTTACAGAAGGCGAAACGGACAAGGTTCCTCGCCTCATAGGGGTCGTGATAGAAGGCGGAGGGCGGGATGGCCGCCACTCCGACTCGATCGATAAGGAGGTTCACGAACTCCACGTCATCCCCCCGGGCGAATCGGGAGTGGTCCGCCATCAGGAAGTAGGTGCCCTGTGGCCAGAAGACCTCGAAGCCGACCCTCTCCAGGCCATGCGCCAGAAGGTCGCGTCGGCGCCGGTAGGAGTCGGACAGCTCCTGAAAGTAGGCGGGCCCGGCGGTCAAGGCGACGGCGGCCGCGTGCTGCAGCGGGGTGGCGGTAGCAAAGGTCAGGAACTGGTGGGCGGCCCGAACCCCTGCCAGGAGGTGAGGGGGTGCAACGGCCCAACCGACCTTCCATCCGGTCAATGAGAAGGTCTTGCCGAGCGAGGAGAGAGTGACAGTGCGCTGCCACATTTCGGGCAAAGACGCCAGCGCGACGTGCTCTCCCTCGTAAACCATGTGCTCGTAGACCTCATCGGTGATCGCCATCAGGTCGTGAACCCTGCACAGGTCGGCCACCGCTTCCAGCTCGGACCGATCGAAGACACGCCCGCTCGGGTTGTGGGGGGTGTTGATCACAATTGCCCTGGTCGAGCTGTCAACCGCGGCGTGAAGATCTGCCGGTTCCAGCCGAAACCCGGGCGGTCGCAGCGTCACATATTGCGGTCGGGCCCCGGCCAGGGCCACCCCCACCGGGTAGGCATCGTAAGCCGGCTCGATCAGGATCACCCCGTCTCCCGGCTCGAAAAGGCCAAGAAACGTAGCCGCCAGTGCCTCCGTGCAACCCGACGTCACTGTGACGTGGGCCCGGGGCTCGATCGGGATGCCGGTGGCCCGGGAGAACCTGGCCGCGATGGCGACACCAAGTTCGGGGACGCCGTCAGAGGGGGCGTACTGGTTGTGACCCGCGGTGATGGCGGCGATTGCCGCGTCCTTGACGAAGTCCGGTCCGTCGAAGTTGGGAAAACCCTGGCCGAGATTGATCGCTCGAGCCTCGGTCGCTCTCTTGGTGATGTCGGTGAAAATCGTGGATCCAAATGGGGCAAGACGCTGTGAGACCCGGTTCATGGCCCTATTGAAGACGAATCAGTCCCCCAGCGAGCCTCCTACCCTCGAGCCATGGAGCCGCCCCGCGCCGCTCGCCGTCCGGTAACCCGGGTCCGCCACGGGCAGACGACGGTCGACGAGTTCTGCTGGCTGTCCGAGCGGGACGACGAGGCGGTCCTGGCCTACCTGGAGGCCGAGAACACCTACACCCAGGCCGTAACCGCCCATCTGGCGGACCTGCGGGAAACCATCTTCGAAGAGATCCGTTCCCGCGTGCAGGAGACCGATCTCTCCGCCCCCGCCCGCCGGGGCCGGTTCTGGTACGGGCACCGGACCGAGGAGGGCCGCCAGTATCCGATCTTCGTGCGATGGCCGGACCGCGACGGTGAACCCGGGCTGGAAGAGGACGTCGTCATCGACCAAAACGATCTGGCCGGCGACCACGACTTCTGTGCGCTCGGTCTGCTCAAGATCAGCCCCGACCAACGACTGGTCGCATATGCCGTCGACTACTCGGGGGATGAGGAGCACGAACTGCGATTTCGCGACCTAGGCGCGGGCACCGATCTGGCCGATCGTCTCGCCGGCGTCTATTACGGCGGGGCCTGGTCGGCCGACGGCGGAAGCTTCTTCTACACGACGGTGGACGCCGCCCACCGGCCTTACCGGCTATTCCGCCACCGCCTCGGGACCGACCAGTCGGAGGATGTGTTGGTCTTCCAGGAGGACGATGAGCGCTTCTTCGTCGAGGTGACAGCGACCAGGGACGACGAGTACGTGCTCGTGCTCCTGGAAAGCTCCACTACCTCCGAGTGTCGGTTCGTGCCGGCGACGGCCCCCGAGCGCGCGCCCCAGGTCCTCATTCCCCGCTGCCCGGGGGTGCGCTACGTGGCCGAGCATCACCACGGCCGATGGCTGGTTGTCTCGGACGCCGGGGCTCCCAACGGGCGCCTCATCGCCATCGACCCCGCCGCAACCGGGGAACCGGTCGAGATCATTGCCCACTCCCCGGACGTCAAGTTGGGCCGGGTGCTCCCCTTTGATTGTCACGTGGTCGTATTGGGACGCCGGGAGGGCAACCCGATGATCACCGTGATTCCGAATGAGGGGCCGGCCTTCGATGTCGGATTCGAAGAGCCCGGCTACCGGATCGGCCCCGGCGAAAACCTGGACTACCGCACCAATCGCTTCCGCTT
>DATHSX010000312.1:0-5066 GCA_035463935.1 Acidimicrobiia bacterium
GTCGACGAGCTCTACGACCGGGACTACTACCTGCCGAAAGTGCGCCACGTCCTCGGCAAACCCATGTTCTTGTATTAGTCCCGAAGCCGGGTGCCGGTCATCGCACCCCTACCGAGCACGCCGCCGTGAGCGGCTGAGGGCCTCGTTCTCAGCGATGCGGGCCTTCACGAGCTTCGTGACCAGAGTCGCCGGAAGGGGTTCGTCGGCCCCGAAGCGGATGGAGCCCTTCCCCGTTCTGTATCCCTTGACCTCGGCGGTGAAAGTCTTCAACACCTCGGAGCTCAACAGGTAGAAGGTGCCACCCCCCTGGTTGCCACCAAACCCGACCAGTGGTTTCCCCCGATACCGGAACGTGGGGACCCGGTAACTGATCACCTCCGTGGCGTCGGGGACGACCACCCTGATCGTCCGCCGAAGCTGCTCGAGCGCCGAGCGGGCCGGCTCAGGCAATGCGGCCAGATAGTCATCGATGTCGGTGGCCATGACTCCTCCAGTGTGCTGTGGATCAATGAGAACCCGGGGCCGGGGCTCGGCGCTCGAGTTCAGCCAGCTCAGCGCCGAGACGCTGCGCCTGTTCCGCGGCGGCCTCGGCGCGCCGGCGGGCGCTCGCGGCCGCCCGGGATGCTCGCTGGGCGGCCTCGGCTGCCTCTTGGGCTTGCCTTTCCAGCTCTCTGGCTTCGTTGGCCTTGCCCTCGGCACTCTCATCGGCGTCGCGCTTGCGTTTGCGGAGAGCCTGGAGCTTGCCCTGCAGTTGGCCGTCATGGCGGCTTGGTGACCGGATGGCGCGCTTGCCTGCAGGCTTCGACGTTGCCAATCCGGAGAGCGCTTCGAATCCGGGGGGCTCCAGATCCTCGACCAACCGCCCCTGACTGAGAAGACTGCGCCCTTCTGGGGTTCTGGCCGCCGCCCTGAGGGTGTTCTGCACCCGATCAAACGTGACTGCCGATGCCGATGGCGCCACTTCCGCCGCCGCGGCCCGGAGGAGCCGAAGCGCGGACTCCTCCTCGCGCCGGGCTTCTTCGAGTCCCTCCGCGCCACCCCTCCCGGTGAGAGCGGCGCCCTGGGCCTGCTCGATCGCTTCCCCGGCCCTGATCAACCGCTGGACGTCTAGGGGACGGATCCGAACCACCTGATTCACCACCCAAGCCGACACCGACGGCTTCTTCAGTGCGCCTATACGTGAGGCTGCTGGTCCGTCTCCGTCTTTACGGAACCGGCTGGCAAGGTCCTGGCGAAGTGGGACGAACTGCTCGAGGGGAGCGGCATAGAGACGGGCGAGTTCGGAATCTTCGTCGATCAGGAAACGTACCTCTACCGATGGGGCGCGAGGTTATCGCGACGTTCAGCCGGGTCAGCCGAGACGCTCCCCGTGCCGATCAACAATCAGCATGCCGCGCCTGAACAGGGTCGGGCGGTCAGTCCCAGATCGTGACGATGACGGCGGCGATGGAATACGAGATGATCGCATTGATCCCGTTGATCAACCAGTAGGAACCGCCCTTCCGCTCGTAGAGCTGGCTGACCAGGGCTCCGATTACTCCGAATCCAAGACCCAGCACGACACCCAGTGCCAAACCATCGGCAAAGTCGGTCGCCTGGATTGCCTTGGCCAGGAGAGCGATGACAACCGTGGTCACGAAGTACCCGATGAAGGTCGGGATCAGCAGCATCACTAGCGGCGGACCGTCCGCAGGGGTCACCTTGGCCGCCCGTTGCCAGGCGCTGCTGAGCGGGGGAACCGAATACCAGATGGCGCTGAACACGAACCAGGCAATCGCCGCCACCAAGATGGCAAGCCAATTGAGGTCGCCGAAATAGTCGAGAATCATCTCGTCTTCTCCTTCTCATCGCGCCATGCCCGTGCCGGCGAAGCCACCACGACACCATTCCCGCCGCTAGCTACAACCCAAAGAGTTCCCGCAGTTGAGGCACTTGTAGCAAGAACCGTTTCTGATGGTGATGTGACCACAGATGTCACAGAGGGGGGCGTCTCCCATCATCTCGCTGAGGGCAGACTGCATGGCCGCGGTACCCGCGTCCTGGGCACCCACCGCCACCGTTGCCCTCGCCACCTGAACGGGCTTAGGTGCTGGTCCCACTGGGCTGCTCCCGAGAACCTTCACCGCTGATGCGACCGCGACCACGTCCCGTTCGGCGACCGCATCGGTCAGATCGAGTTGCACACCTGCTTCCACGGCCAGGCCACTGGCCGGCTCGGGGAGGTCACCCTCCCGGGTGGGTGGCACCTGGGCCAAGTCGTCACGGTGTAGGTACTCAACCGCCAGGGCTCGGAACACGTAGTCCACGATCGAGTTGGCCATCTTGATGTTGGGATGGCCTTCGACCAGACCACGCGGCTCGAAGGTCTGGAAGGTGAACGTGTCGACGAACTCTTCCAGCGGCACTCCGAACTGGAGGCCCTTGCTCACCGCGATTGCGAAGCACGACAGAATCCCTCTGAGGGTGGCGCCTTCTTTGGCCAGGTCGATGAACAGCTCGCCGAGGGTCCCGTCCTCGTATTCGCCTGTGCGGAGATACACCTTGTGTCCGCCGATCTTGGCCTCCTGGGTGTAGCCACTACGTCGGGCGGGGAGCAGGAAGCGGGGCGGGTGCATGCCCTGGGCGTAGGCCTGGGTGGGCGACAGCCCCACCGGGATCTTCCCCCACAGGATCTGCTTGTCGATCTCGAGGGCCCGGGTCACCTCCTCGGCTTCTTCCTCGGACCGGCCGTCGTCGGAGCTCGAAGAGAGGGGCTGGCTGGCCTTCGATCCGTCCCGATAGAGGGCCATGCACTTGACCCCGAGCTCGAAGGACATCATGTAGCTCTCCTCGATGTCCTCGACCGTGGCTTCGTTCGGCATGTTGATGGTCTTGGAGGCGGCGCCACTCAAGAACGGCTGCGTGGCCGCGAGCATCTTGATGTGGCCGGTGTGATGGATCAGCCGCTGGCCGTTGCGGCCGTTGCGGTTGGCCGTGTCGAAGACCGCCAGGTGCTCGTCCTTGAGACCGGGGGCGCCCTCGATGGTCTGCTGACCACAGACCCACTCCGTCGCCGACCGGATCGCATGGGTCGAGAACCCCAGGGACCGAAGCAGGTCGAACTCGAATGTGGCGTACTCCTCGGGGCTGAAGCCGAGCCGCTGCAGGGCGGCCTCACCCAGGACAAAGGGATTGAAGGCGTGCTTCAGCTCGAACACGGCGGGCAGGGTCGCCTCGATCCTGGCCAGGTCCTCGTCGGTGAATCCCTTCGCCATCAGCGATTCCCGATTGATGTAGGGAGCCCCTACCAGCGAACTGGTCCCGACTATGTATCGCACGATCTGCGAGACTTGCTCGTCGTCGTAGCCGAGCTTGCGCAGGGCGGGCGTCACCGACTGGTTGACGATCTTGAAGTAGCCGCCGCCGGCCAGCTTCTTGAACTTCACCAACGAGAAATCGGGCTCAATGCCGGTGGTATCGCAGTCCATTTGGAGCCCAATTGTGCCCGTGGGGGCTGTGACGGACACCTGAGCGTTGCGATAGCCGTAGCGCTCCCCCAGGTCCAGTGCCAGATCCCAGCTCTGCCGGGCGGCGGTCAGCAGATTCTCCTCCACCATGGTCGGGTCGATCCCCAGGACAAAGTGAGAAAGGCCCTCGTATTCGGGCTGCGCAACGTTGTAGGCCGCTCGACGGTGATTACGGATGACCCGCAACATCGCCTCGCGATTCTCTGCAAACCGGGGGAACGTGCCCACCGAAGCCGCCAGCTCGGCCGAAGTCGCGTACGCATACCCGGTGAGGATGGCTGTCAGAGCGCCGGCGACCGCTCGACCCCTATCTGAGTCATAGGGCACCCCCATCCGCATGAGGAGGGAACCGATGTTGGCGTAACCCAAACCGAGCGTCCGGTAGTCATAGGAGCCCTGCGCGATCTCCCTCGACGGGAAATGTGCCATCGTGACCGAAATCTCGAGTGTGATCGTCCAGAGCCGGATGGCGTGCTCATAGCCCTCCGAGTCGAAGACGCCTGCATCGTCGTCGTAGAACTTAACGACGTTGATAGATGCCAGGTTGCAGGCGGTGTTGTCGAGAAACACGTATTCACTGCATGGGTTGGTAGCGCGGATCTTTCCCCCGGCCGGGGAGGTGTGCCACTCGTTGATGATGGTGTCGTATTGAACGCCGGGATCGGCGCAAGCCCAGGCCGCTTCGGCCACCTTCCGCCAGAGATCGCGGGCTTTCACCGTCTTGCGAATCCTCCCAGAAGTCCGCTCCGTCAGGTGCCAGTCGCCGTCGTTGCGGACCGCCTCGATGAACTCGTTGGGGACACGAACGGAATTGTTGGAGTTCTGCCCTGACACGGTGGCGTAGGCCTCGCCGTTGAAGTCGGCCGGATAGCCGCCGTGCTTGATCAGCACGCGAGCCTTGTTCTCCTCATGCATCTTCCAGTCGATGAATTCTTCGACGTCGGGATGGTCCAAATCGAGGATGACCATCTTGGCGGCCCGGCGGGTGGTGCCACCCGACTTGATAGCACCAGCGGCCCGGTCGCCGATGCGGAGAAATCCCATCACTCCCGAGGATTTCCCGCCACCGGAAAGCTTCTCGTTTTCGGCTCTGATCTGGCTGAAGTTGCTTCCGGTGCCGGAGCCCATTTTGAAGAGGCGTGCCTCGCGCACCCACAGGTCCATGATGCCGCCAGGGTTCACGAGGTCATCGTTAACGCCGTTAATGAAACAGGCATGGGGTGCGGGGTGGGTGTAGGAATCGGGCGACTCGGTCATCTCGCCGGTGGTGGGGTCGACGAACCAGAAGCCCTGGGGGGTACCGGTGATACCGTAGGCATGAGCCAGGCCGGTGTTGAACCACTGCGGCGAATTGGGGGAGGCGATCTGATTGGCAAGCATGTATTTCATCTCGTCCTCGTAGGACTGGGCATCGCCCGGAGAGGCGAAATAGCCGTGTTGCTCACCCCACCAGCGCCACGTGCTGGCGAGGCGATCGAACACCTGACGCGATGATGTCTCTCCCCCTGTGACCGGGTTGCCTTCGCCGTCGAGGAGGAGGTCGCCGGCTTCATTGGGCTG
>DATHSX010000313.1:0-2553 GCA_035463935.1 Acidimicrobiia bacterium
TAGAGCGTCCTCGGAAACGGGTCGACGGTGGTGAAGCCAATCCGGTCAAGCCCGGCCGCATGACCTATGTCAATCAAATCGCGCCTCAGTCTGGTCACCGGCTTTTGGTTCACCGGCTTTTGGTTCACCGGCCCTTGGTTCACTGGCCCTTGGTTCACTGGCCCTTGGTTCACTGGCCGAAGCTAGCTGGCCAGGTTTTCGTCGGAAACGGGAGGGTCGAGCGGAACGAGTCGCAGCTCCGGGATCAGACCCTCGGCGGCCAGGTTCTCCAGCGCCTCCACCTCTTCGTCCTCGAGCGAAAGTGCACCCTGGTGGAGGATGAAGCTGACGACGCAGTCATCACACAGGGAAGTGCCCTGTCCAAGGCAAGAGTCACAGTCGATGAGCATGGCGGGATTGTGGGTGATGGTTGGGACAAGAAAGCGTTTGGCTATGGCCGGTGGCGGAGCAGTCGGTCCTGGCGGGTGCGCCGTCGGCGGTGGATCGGAGAGCTTCGGTCGATGCGGGGACCGAGTTGGTGGCTGGCGCCGTGATGGTGCGACCAACCCAAGCTGACCAGATGGCCGGGCCCGACGGCCCCCTATCTTACCTTGGCGGGCCCAGGTCCGAGGTAGGTAGCCAGGCGATGTCGGGGGGAAAGAACATGTCCAGCGTCCAGTCGAGCGCAACCCGGGCCTTGCGGAGAAACGTCGGGAGTTGGAGCAGGTAATAGCTACGCCACAGAAACCAGCCGAACAGCCCGGACACCGGTAGGCCCAGCACCCTTCCAACCGCGTTTCGGTGCCCGAGGGAGACGAGTTCACCCTTGGTGGAGTAGGAGAATCCCGGAACGTCACGGTCATTCCGCAAGAGAGCCGGAAGCTGGCTTCCCAGATACCGGCCCTGGCGTATGGCGAACTGGGCCGTCGGCGGTGAGAAGCCCTGCCCGGCGTGGGAGTAGGCGGCGTCGCCGACGGCGTAGAGACCTGCGCTCGCCCGGAGATGGCGGTCGACGATCAGGCGGCCCCGTTCAACCGGTAGACCCAGGGTGCCCACCAGAGGATGCGGTCTTACGCCGGCAGCCCAAACCACAGTCGCCGCCTCCACCCGGCGGCCGCTGGCCAGCTCGACGCCGTTCTTGGTGACAGCGGAAACCGCCGATCCCAGTTCGAGGCGCACTCCCCGGGCCCGCAGGGCCCGTTCGGCGGATTGCGACACGGACCGGGGAAGGGCGGGGGCCACCCGGTCGACCGCGTCGACCAGGATCACCTCGGGGGCGGGCGCCTCGGGGTAGAAGCGATCGGCCGCGTCACGAAGGAAGTCACAGACGGCTGCCGCCAGTTCGGCCCCCGAGTAGCCGGCTCCGATCACTGCGACCCGGGTGTAGACGGGTTGGGGGTCGTGGGACGCCGCCTCCAGCAACGCGAGAAGCCGGTTACGAATCCGCAAGGCATCGCCGATGCTCTTGAAGGAGAGGGCATTCTCCTCCACCCCCGGCACCCCATAGGTATTGGACACCGACCCCAGGGCGATCACCAGCACGTCGCCCTCGACGACGATTGGCCCGGTCCCGAAGACCGGACGCACTTCGACGCTCCGGCTCGATGGATCGATGCGGACTACCTCTCCCTGCACGAATTGGGCGTGGGGGGCGAGCTGTCGAAGCGGCGCAACGATGTGGCGGGGATCCACATCGCCGGCGGCAACCTCAGCCAGCATGGGGGTGAAGAGCAGAAAGTTCTCGTTGGAGACCAACGTCACCCGGGCAGCATCCCCGAGGCGCTGCGCGACGCCGGCCCCGGCAAATCCGCCCCCGAGGATCACCACCCGCCGACTCTCCGGGCCGCCGCCGGCCCCTGGCCCGTTCATGCCCCGAAGCTACGACGGCCCGCGGTCTGCAGCCAATCGATGAGGGCCTCTGACCAGAGCCCCACCGCTCCCGCACGCTCCACCGCCTCCCGCACCCGGCGATCGGAGGTGATGATGATGAGCCGGGAGGGGTCCTGGTCGGCCATGCCGATCAACTCGTCATCGGCCGAAGGAACGAAGCGCACCTCGATGTCGGACGCGACGAATGACTCCGCGCTCTGACTGGAGTCGAACACCACCCGTACCACCCGCTTGCCGGTCGATGCGATCCTGATCCGGCGCCCAGCCTCCAGGATGCGGTCCCGGGTCGCCGCATCCGGCGGCGACTTCAGTAGATGGGCCGCATTCCAGCCGTCGATGGCGACCACGACGGGGTCGGTCACCGCCAGCAGCCAGGCGATTGCCTCGGCCCGGTCCGGTCGCACGCCCCCGGGGAGAGCCGGGACCGACGCCGTGACCCGTGGCTCCGGCGGACGGCTGGCCTCCCCGGCAGGGGGAGACAGCGCGGCGGCCCGGAGGATGTCGTCGAGGTGTGTGGCGAGGGCGAGCGGGTCGCCGGATGCTCGGCTCAGGCCCAACCTGGCCGCCGTCGGCACCTCGGCCCCGGGCGAACGTCGGTCCCGCTTGGCTCGGACCGCCTCCAGGCGCTGCACTACCTCCTGCTTCTGGTGGTCCAGAGATTCGACTTCCTCCGCCAGTTGGGTG
>DATHSX010000314.1:0-3616 GCA_035463935.1 Acidimicrobiia bacterium
GAGGTGGAAGTCGACGAGGGGGCGTGGATGGAGGCCGAGCTGGGCGAATCACTGGCCAACGACGCCTGGCGCCAGTGGCGGGTCCGGTTTGACTTCACCGCCGGCTCGCACCGAATCAGGGTGAGGGCCACCGACGGCTCCGGTGTGGTCCAGGGCGAGACCGAGATTCCTCCCGCGCCCAACGGGGCCGAGGGCTGGCACACCGTGGTGATCAGCGCGGGTTGATAGACCAAGGCGGTCACCAATCCACCGCGATCCGCCGTCCGCGCGGCGCGAGGTGCTGCGCGGCTATTCGAGTGCCCGCATTATCTGCTGTAGCCGGCGCGACTCAGCCAGCACCAGCTGGAACAGAGCCCGAGCATGGCCGGCATCGATTCCGGCACTGGCCGCTTCCTCTTCGATGACCCGGAGAAGCTCGGCTTCGCGGTTCGGCATATAGATGGGCATGCCCCGGTCGGCCTTGGCCCGCCCGATCTCCAACGCCAACCCCTGCCGGCGGGAGAGCAGCCTTACGATCTGGCGGTCGATCTGGTCGATGTCCACCCGCAGGCGGTGAATCCCCAGCGAGGTCATCAACGACGAGAAGCTGTCGTGATCGAGTTGGGGCCCATTGGTTCGAGCGCTGGCGGGATCGGGATGTACCTCGACGATGATCCCGTCCGCGCCCACCCCCTGGGCGGCCAGGGCCAGAGGCTGGACCCGATGAGCTTCACCGGCCGCATGCGATGGGTCGACGATGACCGGGAGATGGGTGAGCTCTTTCAATTGGGGCACGGCCGTTATGTCCAGCATGTCCGCGGAGGTACCGCCGAAGGACCGGACCCCGCGTTCCACCAGAACCACTTGCTGGTTGCCCTCGGCCAGCAGATACTCCGCCGCCCACAGCCACTCATCGAGGGTGGCAGAGGCCCCTCGGCGCAACAGAACCGGTTTGCCGAGCCGCCCCACCACCCGCAACAACTCGAAGTCCTGCATGCTCGCCGAGCCGATCTCGATCGCGTCGACATGCTCGGCCGCATCGATCGCGTCGCCAGCCTCCTGCACCTGAGTGGCCACTGGCAGCCCGACCGCCCTCCCCGCCTCGGCCAGCAGACGGACCCCCTCCCGACCCAAACCCCGAAAACCGTAGGGGGTCCCGTTTGATTTGTAAGCGCCTCCCCTGAGAATGGCGGCCCCCGCTTCTGCCACCGCCGCCGCCGTGGTGGCGATCTGTTCCTCTGACTCAACTGCGCATGGCCCAGCAATGACCGGGAAGCGATCCTGGCCTATGCGGATGGGCCCGATCGCCACGACGGTCGGTGATCCGCCGTGGACCCTGCTGGCTTTGCGTTCCATCGTTTGGGCTCCTTGTCGTGCAAGCCTGGGAACCCCGGGAAGAGAAAACCCGGAGCCCTCGGCTCCGGGTTGGGTGGTGCTTGCTTCTTCAGCGCATCACGCCGTCCCGGGCCGGGGCCCGGTAAAGACGAAATAGCCGAAGAAGCGAGACGAGGTCATGTGGTCGGAACGCTACCGGGTTGTCGCGCGCCAGGCAAGGTGGCACCCAGGGTGCGGTCGGTTTCGGCATTGACCTCGGGCTGACGACGGTCGAACCAGAACAGCAACCCGATGGCACCGGCGGACAGAGCGAACCCACTGACCTGATTCCAGGTCAGTGAACCCACCTGAGCGTCGCCGTTGCCCAGGCGCAGCGAGTCGAGCAGGAAGCGCTGGGCTCCGTACCAGGCCGCCCAGATCCAGAAGAGTTGCCCATAGCGAAGGCGCAGCCGGCGGTGAATGAGGAACAGGGCACCGAGGAGGACGGCCGCCCCCACCAGATCGTAGGCGGCGACATGGTGATAGACCCCGCAGATGCCGTCAGCGGCGGTGGCGCATTCCAAACCGTTGTGTTGCGGAGCCACGTCGTACCCGGGCTTGATCGCGTATCCCCACGGAGCCGTAGTCGCCCGGCCCAGGTGCTCGACGATCGTCAGGTCTCCGATCCGCCCGACCACAGTCCCGATCGCCAGCCCGAAGGCAGACATGTCGAGCGTGGGCCAAACCGGCATCTTGAGCTGGCGCATCCGCCACACCCCTCCGATGATGCCCCCGGCAAAACCGCCCAGGATGGAGAAGTTGCCGGTGAAGGGATTGAGGGCCTCGCTCAAAGGGGCACCGGCGAGGAGAGCGACTGGCGAGGTCGAATAGCGGGCGCCGATCAGCGAGCCCACCAGACCCCAGGTCAGGCATGATTGATACTTGCCCACGTCGAAGCCCCGCTTGCGCAACTCCCGGCTAGCGAGCCACGCTCCCGCCATGAAGCCGAGGGCCGCGAACACCCCGTGCAACGAGAGCCGGAGGGGACCCACCGTGAAGATCGGAATGGGGGGATAGGAAATGAAGGCGAACACGTGACTTCCGTTGCTGTGACGGTCCTGGCCCTTACGGTAGGCAAGCCGTCACGAGAACCGTTAAATCAGGGCGTCGATCATCACCGCCCCGAACAGCAGGGCTAGGTAGTAGGTGGAGTAGATGAAGAGCATCATCGCCCGCGCCGGACGGCGGCTTACCAGCCAGGTCTCCCACACCAACCATGCCCCCAGGGAGATGGCGGAGAGCAGGTATATCCAGCCCATGCCCGCCACCGGGATCAACAGCAGCGAGGCCAGGGCGGTCAGCCCGGCATATGCCAGCATCTGGCGGGTCGTGGCCTCCACCCCGCGCACGACCGGCATCATCGGTACCGCGGCGCTGGCGTAGTCGGCCTGGTAGCGAAGCGCGAGTGCCCAAAAGTGGGGCGGCGTCCAGTAAAAGACGATCGCGAAGAGCACCCAGGCGGGCAACCCCACGTTACCGGTCACCGCCGCCCACCCCACCAGCGCCGGCGCGGCGCCGGCGGCCCCCCCGATGACGATGTTCTGGTCGGTCGAACGCTTCAACCATCGCGTGTAGACCATCACATAAAAGAGCAGAGCCGCGGTGGAGATGAAGGCCGCAGTGAGGTTGACCAGCGCAGCCAGCCAGAGAAGGCCGAGGATGCCGAGGCCGATGCCGAACCGCAGGGCCGCCGGGGCACTGATCTGGTGCCGGGGAAGGGGGCGGCGGGAGGTCCGACGCATGACCAGGTCGATATCGCGGTCCAGATAGCAGTTGAGGGCGTTGGCTCCCGCCGCGGAAAGGGTGCCTCCGATCAGGGTGGCCACCACCAGCCAGGATCCAGGCCATCCTCGGGCCGCCAGCACCATCGGGGGGACGGTGGTGATGAGCAACAACTCGATGATCCGGGGTTTCGTGAGAGCCAAATAAGCGAGCAGGCGATCGCGCCAATCCACCGCACCGGCAGCCAGGGACGAGGCGGGGACGACGCTCATAGGCCCGAGCCTAACGGCACCGGCCAGACCGACGGTCAGGGTCACCAGCCGTCGCGGACAAGCCGGCCCGGGGGCGGATACCGCGCCGAAGTCCGCCCCCCGACCGCTTAGGGAATGGTGGCCGGTAGCCTCGAACCATGTCCCGGAGTGTGCGCTGGGTCGGCGCGTGCCTGCTCGCGCTGATCGGACTGGTGGCTTGTGCGCCCGCCGAGGAGAACCTGGCAGTGGTGGCCAATGCGCCCGGGACGTTTGCGGTCGGCGAGGAGCAG